>DASTZC010000103.1 GCA_035764505.1 Candidatus Polarisedimenticolia bacterium | reverse complement strand
CGAGGGCCTGATGGAGGGGGCCGAGGACGGCGGCTCGCATGCCATCTGCGAGGAGGCCGCCCGCAGGCTGGAGCGCGTCATCCTCGAGGACGTTTCCAGGGATCCTGGAATGATGGCCACGCGCGATCTCGAAGTGCTCCTCAAAGACGGGATCAGGGCCATCCAGTCGACGCCGCTGATCAGCCGCGACGGTCATTTGATCGGGCTGCTCAACAACCATTTCACCTCGCCGCACCGGCCGGCAGAGAGGGAGATGCGCTACCTCGACCTGCTGGCCCGGATGACCGCCGACTTCCTCGAGCGCTCCCGCATCGAGCAGGAGCTGCGGGAGAGTGCCCAGATCCTGCGCGAGCGCGACGCCGAGCGGGCGCAGCTGCTGCAGAGCGAGCGCAGCGCCCGGCGCGATGCCGAGCGGGCCAGCAAGATCAAGGACGAGTTCCTCGCCACGCTGTCGCACGAGCTGCGCAGCCCTCTCAACGCCATCATCGGCTGGGTGCGGATCCTGGAGAAGCGGCCCTCGGACGCGGCCCTGCTGAGTGAGGGGATCGCGGTGATCTCGCGCAATGCCAAGGCGCAGGCCGACCTGATTTCCGATCTGCTCGACATGAACCGGATCATCTCCGGGAAGATGCGCCTGGAGATCGCCGACGTCAGCCTGTGCGAAGTGGTCCTGGAGGCCGTCGACGCCATCCGTCCGGCCGCCGAGAGCAAGCAGCTGCGCCTCGAATCGCACCTGGAGCAGCTGGAGCATTCGGTCCGCGCCGACGGCACCCGCCTCCTGCAAGTCATGTGGAACCTGCTGTCCAACGCGGTGAAGTTCACGCCCAACGGGGGAAGGATCGAGGTGCGGCTGGTGCGGCGGGACCGCCAGGCCGAGATCGTCGTGCGCGACACGGGCAGCGGCATCCACCCGGAGTTCCTGCCTTTCATCTTCGACCGTTTCCGCCAGGGGGATGCCTCGATCACCCGGTCGCACGGCGGACTGGGACTGGGCCTGGCCATCGTCAAGCAGCTGGTGGAGCTGCACGGCGGCAGCGTGCGCGCCGAGAGCGACGGAGAGGGAAAGGGAGCCAGCTTCGCCATCAGCCTGCCGCTGGAGGGGGCCCAGGCGTCCGCTCCCGAGCCGCCGCCCGAGAGGGGCGCCGGAAAGGGCTCCGACCAGAAGCCCTGTATCTCCCCCAACGTCGACCTCAAAGGGGTGACGGTTCTCGCAATAGAAGATCAGGAAGATGCTCGGAATCTTGTTAAAATGGTGCTCGAAGACTGCAATGCGAAAGTCATCAGCGCCGGGTCGGCCGAGGAAGCCTTGATCCTGCTCGGCAGCACCAAGCCGGACGTCATCCTGTGCGACATCGGGATGAGCGGCAAGGACGGCTACGAGTTCATCGAGGAGGTGCGTGAGAAGGGGGACAGGACCCCGGCGCTCGCCCTGACCGCGTTCGCGCGCACGGAGGATCGGATGAGGGCCCTGCGGGCCGGATATCACGGACACATCGCGAAGCCGATCGAGCCGGCGGAGCTGGTCACCACGGTCGCCGTGCTGGCGCGCGCCGCGAGGCGTGCCGGGGGGCTGCCGCTGGAAGGTGGGAGGGCATGACCGACGTGACACGGGACGGCAACCGCGGGACGCGCCGGACGCGCATCCTCTGCGTCGACGACCACGTCGAGATCCGGCGGCTGTTCGAGCTGGTCATGCGCGACAACCCGGAGTTCGAGGTGGTCGGCACATCCGAGGGCGCCGAGGAGCTGGAAGCTCGGGTCGAGGAGCTCTCACCCGACGTCGTCATCCTCGACCTGTCGATGTACGGGCGCGACCCGCTGGATGCCATGCGCAGCGTCAAGGAGCGGATTCCCGGGACGCGCTTCCTGGTCTCCAGCTCCTGGGACGACGAGGAGACGATCGACCGGGCGTTCCAGGCGGGTGCCAGCGGCTATCTCGTCAAGGAAGGCAACTTCGACGCGCTGGCCGACGCCATAAGGCGGGTGGCCAAGGACGAGAAGGTCGTCCCTGCCCGCCGCACCCCCGGGAGCCACTAGTCCACTAAAGCCTCCTGGCGCCCGCGCCCGGCACGCGGAGACCGGTCGGATGCTCGAGCTCAGGCCCACCTGCGAACATTGCAGCCGCGCGCTGCCTCCCGACTCCCTCGAAGCCCGCATCTGCTCCTATGAGTGCACCTTCTGTGAGCGGTGCGTCGCCGAGGTGCTGGAAAACATCTGCCCGAATTGCGGCGGCGGATTCACGCCCCGGCCCGTCCGTCCCGCGCGCGACTGGAAGGGCGGCAATTTCCTCGGCAAGGATCCGGCGAGCACGACGGTGCGCCACCGGCCGGTCGATCCGATCGCGCATGCGCACTTCGCGGCGGCGCTGAGGGACGTGCCGCCTCACGAGCGGTAGGCGCGGGTGCGCACCCTTTTCCACGGCGGACTGGCGATGCTCGCCTTCGCGGCGAACTCGGTTCTGTGCCGGGTGGCGCTGCGACAGGAGCTGATTGATCCGGCCGCCTTCTCGACGATCCGGATCGCCGCGGGTGCCGCGATGCTGCTGCTGGTGGGCGCCCGCGGGAGCGGACCGTTCCTCCCATCCCGCGGCTCCTTCCTGACTTCAGGACTGCTCGTCCTGTACGTCGTCCCCTTCTCCTTCTCCTACGTCGTATTGACCACCGGCACGGGGGCGCTGATCCTGTTCGGCTGCGTCCAGATCACGATGCTGCTGGGCGCGCTGCGCAGCGGGGAGCGGATCGTGCCGGCGCAGTGGGCCGGGCTGGCGGTGGCGCTCGCCGGACTTGTCCTGCTGGCGCTCCCGACCCTGGCGACCCCTTCGCTCCCTGCCGCGCTGCTGATGGCGCTGGCCGGGGTGGCCTGGGGTCTCTACTCGTGGCGCGGCAGGAAGTCGGCCGACCCGCTGGCGGCAACCACCGCCAACTTCGTGGGAGCGCTGCCGCTCGTCCTGATCGCGGCCGCGGCGGCGCGCGGCAGCCTTCACTTCTCGGCTTGGGGCGTCGCGCTGTCGGCATTCTCCGGTGCCGTGACGTCCGGGCTGGGATACGTAGCCTGGTACGCGGCGCTGCGCCGGCTCACGGGCCTGCAGGCCTCGGTGATCCAGCTCGGCGTGCCGGTCCTCGCGGCCCTCGGAGGAGTGATCTTCCTGGCGGAGAGCGTCTCGGCCCGGCTTATCCTCGCCACACTGCTGGTGCTGGGGGGCATCGCGCTGGCGGTCGTGGGCAAGGAGCGCTGGATGCGCCGCGTCGCCGCGTCGGCCGCCTGAAGGCGGCATTCTCCATCGGAGGAACGGTCATGGCGGTGCGCATCGTGAGGCTGGGCAGCCCGCGGGAGCAGGACGAAGGGCTGCGAATCGGGACGGTGCGCTTCCCGCCGCGCGGGGTGCGCAAGGAGGACCTCGCCCGCCGAGACTTCTACGATCTATGGCTCCCGGAGCTGGCCCCAAGCGCGCCGCTGGTGAAGCTGGGGCTGGCGGCGGACACGCCGACCCGCTGGACGGTCTACACCCGGCGCTACCGCACCGAGATGCGCGCGCCCGACAAGATACGGCTGCTTCGCCTGCTCGCCGGGTTATCGATCGCCGCGAACTTCTCGGTGGGCTGCTACTGCGCCGACGAGACGCGCTGTCACCGCTCCCTGCTGCGCGTGCTCTTGCACGATCAAGGCGCACATCTCGCTCCTTAGTGTCGCGTCACCAGAATCCCTTTGCATCTGGACGTCCCGTCGCGTTGCGCCTCGCTTGCGCACCGCTCCGAGCCCGCAGCGCTTCGGGAGCGCCTTGCGATCCGGGCGCCTCGAGGCCCCGTGCGAACGTGATTTCGGAGACGCAACACCACTTTGTCCCGATCCTTGGCGCAGGAGTACAAGAGAATACGGATTGGCTCGCGGCGATAACGCGCTGAAAACCAGAGGCTTCGCCGTTTGCGTCTTGCCGGCTCCAACTCCGCGTGCAATCATCGGTTGCGGCGAGGCGGACGCAACAGCCGGCCCCCGCTTTCCCGCGCGTTATCAGCAATCGTTCGCCGGCTCGTGAGCGATCCATGAGAATCGCCCAAGTAGCGCCGCTTTATGAGAGCGTTCCTCCCAGGTTCTACGGCGGGACGGAGCGCATCGTCTCCTATCTCACCGAGGAGCTGGTCGAACAGGGGCACGACGTCACCCTGTTCGCGAGCGGCGACTCGGTGACCCGGGCCCGCCTCGAGCCGGCCTGCCGCGTCGCGTTGCGCCTGGACCAGGAATGCGTCGACCAGATGGCGCATCACATCCTGATGCTGGAGCAGGTGATGCAGCGCTCCAGCGATTTCGACCTGATCCACTTTCACGTCGACTATCTGCATTTCCCGCTTTCCCGTCGCCAGAGAACGCCGCACCTGACCACGCTGCACGGCCGGTTGACCATCGCCGACATCATCCCGCTGCACCGGGAGTTCCGCGACGTGCCCCTGGTCTCGATCTCCGACGCCCAGCGCCGGCCGATGGCCTGGGCGAACTGGCAGGCGACGGTGCATCACGGTCTGCCCGAGAGCCTGTATCGGCCCCACGAGCAGCCGGGGAAGTACCTGGCCTTCCTGGGGCGGATCTCCCCCGAGAAGCGCGTCGACCGGGCTATCGAGATCGCCCGGCGCGTTCGCATGCCCCTGAAGATCGCCGCCAAGATCGACAACGCCGACCGGGAGTATTTCGAGGGAGCGATCAAGCCGCTCCTGCGCGGCCCGTACGTCGAGTATGTCGGCGAGATCGGGGACGCCGACAAGGAGGAGTTCCTGGGCGGGGCGTACGCCGTGCTGTTCCCGATCGACTGGCCGGAGCCGTTCGGCCTCGTCATGATCGAGGCGCTGGCCTGCGGCACTCCGGTGGTCGCGTTCCGCCGGGGGTCGGTGCCCGAGATCCTCGAGGAAGGGGAGACAGGCTTCATCGTCGACGACGTCGACGACGCGGTGGAGGCGATCCCGAAGGTCGCCGGGCTCGACCGCCTCCGCTGTCGCCGGGAATTCGAGGAGCGCTTCACCGTCGAGCGCATGGTGCACGACTACGTCGACGTCTATCGCAAGCTGACTTACCGACGGAGGCAATGCGCAGCGGGAGCCTAGTGTCGCGTACCCGAATTCACGTCACATTCGGCCACCGATCCATCCCGGCTTGCTGCGTTGCGCCTCGCTTGCGGACCTCTGGGGTACGCGGCGCTTCGGCGCGCCTTGCAGTCCGGGCGGCTCGGCGGCCTCGATGTTGACGCGACTTCGGATACGCGACACGTGATGTCCGAGGGGGCGATGGCCGACGAGGTCCTGCAGATCTCCGACAGCTTCTACATCCTCTCCACCTCCGCCCGCATCGACGACAGGACCCGCGTCCTGAAGCACGGCGACACCTTCGCGGTGTTCGACCGCTTCGGCGACGTCGAGGAGACGGGCACCGGCGTCCTCGGCGTCTTCGGGATGTACGATCACGACACCCGCTTCCTGTCGCGCTTCCGCCTGCGCCTGGCCGGGACCCGGCCACTGCTCCTCAGCTCCACCGTCAAGGACGACAACGCGCTGCTGACCGTCGACATGATGAACTCCGACATGTGGCTGGACGGCTCGGTCATCGTGCCGCGCGGCACGGTCCACCTGTTCCGGGCCCGCTGCCTGTTCAACGGGACCTGCTACGAGCGCCTGCGGGTGCACAACTATGGGCCCTCGACCGTCGACCTGTCGCTGTCGCTGGAATTCGGGGCCGATTTCGCCGACATCTTCGAGGTGCGGGGGCTGCGGCGCGAGCGCTACGGGACGCGCCTGCCCGCGCGCCTCACGCAGGACGGGCTGGAGTTCCCCTACGAGGGGCTGGACGGCCGCCTGCGGCGCACCCGGCTGGTTTTCGACCCGCTGCCCGAGAAGCTCGATGGGACACGGGCGATCTTCGATCTGCGGCTCGGGCCACGCGCCGAGAGCACCTATCGCATCGCCATTTCCTGCCTGCTGGAGGACACGTCCTCCCGCCCGGATGGCGCCATCGTCCCGGCACGGCCGTGGATCGGCACTGAGGAAGCCTTCCGCGACGCGTCCGACGCCTTGGCGCGCGCCAAGGCCGAGGAGCCCCAGATCTTCACCTCCAACGAGCAGTTCAACGACTGGCTCAACCGCTCGCTTTCCGACCTGCACATGATGCGCACCGAGACGGCTTACGGGACCTACCCTTACGCTGGCGTCCCCTGGTTCAGCACCGCGTTCGGGCGCGACGGGCTGGTCACCGCCCTGCAGTCCCTGTGGGCCAATCCCTCGGTGGCGCGCGGCGTGCTGCAGTACCTGGCGGCCACGCAGGCCGAGGGCGAGTCGGTGGAGCAGGACGCGCAGCCCGGCAAGATCCTGCACGAGACGCGTGCCGGCGAGATGGCGGCGACCGGCGAGATCCCGTTCGGGCGGTACTACGGAAGCGCCGATGCCACGCCGCTGTTCATCGTGCTGGCCGGCGCCTATTACCGGCGCACCGGTGATCGGGCGCTGATCCAGGCCCTCTGGCCGCACGTGGAGCGGGCCCTCGGCTGGATCGACGGGCCGGGAGATCCGGACCATGACGGGTTCGTGGAGTACGACCGACGCTCGGCGCGCGGACTCGTCCAGCAGGGGTGGAAGGATTCGCAGGACTCGGTCTTCCACGAGGACGGCACGCTGGCGGAAGGGCCGATCGCCATGAGCGAGGTGCAGGGTCTCGTCTACGCCGCCAAGAGCGCCGCGTCCTTGATGGCCGCCGCCCTGGGGAAAGAAGCGCAGGGCATTCAGCTGGCGCGCGAGGCGGAGCGGGTGCGGGAGCGCTTCGAGGAGGCCTTCTGGTGCGAGGACCTCTCGACCTACGCGCTGGCGCTGGACGGGCGCAAGCGTCCCTGCCGGGTGCGTGCCTCCAACGCCGGACAGTGCCTTTTCTCCGGGATCGCCAGCCTGGAGCGCGCCCGGCGCGTGGCGGCGACCCTCACCCATGAAGGGGCCTTCTCGGGCTGGGGCATCCGTACCGTCGCGGCCACCGAGCCGCGCTACAACCCGATGTCGTACCACAACGGCTCGATCTGGCCGCACGACAACGCGCTGATCGCCGCCGGCTTCGCGCGCTACGGCCTCAAGGACGAGACGATGAAAGTCCTCACCGGACTGTTCGACGCCAGCATCTTCTTCGACATTCACCGCCTGCCGGAGCTGTTCTGCGGGTTCCCGCGGCGGCCGGGAGAGGCACCCACCCCCTACCCGGTGTCGTGCGCGCCGCAGTCGTGGGCGGCGGGCTCGGTGCTCCTCCTGCTGCAGGCCTGCCTGAGCCTGGAGATCCGGGGGCCGATGCGGGAGGTGGTATTCACCAAGCCGAGCCTTCCGGAGTTCCTGCGGGAGGTGCTGATCAAGGGGCTGCGCGTGGGAGAGGCGAGCCTGGACCTGCAGATCGTGCGGCACCAGGAGAACGTCGGGATCAACGTCCTGCGGCGCGAGGGGCCGGTGAGCGTGGTCACGGTGAATTGACAGGAATGTATGCCCATGTTGCATCATGCGGCTTTACAGGCGACGGTGGGCGTCGGGTTCGGATAGGACGGGGAGGTTTGACGCTCGCCCACCGCGCCTGAATGCCGTTACGCGCTTCGCGCGGCCGAGGGATGGGCGGCCATCAAGGAGGGTCTGAGAATGTTGGACTGGTGGACGCGGCGGGCGGGGAGGTCCTCATGAGCGCGACGACGGCGCTGCTTCTCATCGACGTTCAGCAGGGGTTCGACGAAGCGCGCTGGGGGCCCCGCAACAATCCCGAGGCCGAGAAACGCATCGCCGAGCTGCTGGCGGCCTGGCGCGCCGCGGGACGGCCGGTGCTGCACGTCCAGCATCATTCGCTGGAAGCAGGGTCGCCCTTGCGCGCGGAGCTGCCTGGATCGGCTTTCAAGCCCGAGGCGCAGCCGCGGCCGGGCGAGCCGATCTTCCACAAGCATGTCAACAGCGCCTTCATCGGCACCCATCTGGAAGCGCACCTGCGCGCGCACGGCATCGAGGAGCTGGTCCTGGCGGGGCTGACCACCGATCACTGCGTCTCGACGACGGCGCGCATGGCGGGGAACCTGGGATTTCGCGTCGTGGTGGTCGAGGATGCGACCGCCACTTTTGACCGGAGCGGCCCGGACGGCGAGCGGCTCGGCGCCGATCTGGTGCACCGCGTGGCGCTGGCGAGCCTGCACGGGGAATTCGCGACCGTGAAGAGCGCGCGAGAGCTCCTGGACGAGGACGCCCCGTGACTTTCGGGGGAGCCGCCCCGCGCCTCCCGGTGCCGCCTGTGCGTCCGTCGCACCGGGTGACGGACCGATGAGCGATCTCTCCGGACCTGCGATGCTGGAGGCCTGGCGCAGCGAGGCTGAGACGATGTGGCGCGACCTGAAATCGGGAAACGAAGAGGCGACCTGGCGGTTCAAGTGGGAGCACCCGCGCTTCCGCCGTAGGCCGGTGAGCGAGGTCGATCCCGCGACCCTGGACCTCGTCGATGCGCGGCTCGTGGTCGCCCGCCAGCACGGCTTCGAGGACTGGGAGAGCCTGGTCGCTTTCACCGGCCGGCTGCAGCGTGACGCCGGCGTGGCCCGTTTCGAGGCGGCGGTGGAAACCGTCGTCTCGGGAGACCTGGCGGCTCTCGAAGCGATGCTGCGCGTAGATTCCGAGCTGGCGAAGGCCCGCTCCAGCCGCCGCCATCACGCCACGCTGCTGCACTACCTGGGGGCCAATGGCGTCGAAGGGGAGCGGCAGAAAACTCCGTCCAACGCCGTCGAAATTGCCCGCGCCCTCCTGGAGTCGGGCGCTGAGGCGGATGCCACGGCCGACCTGTACGACAGACCATGCACCACGATGAGCATGCTGGTCTCGAGCTCCCATCCGGCGGAGGCGGGATTGCAGGGGTCGCTGGCCACGACGCTGCTCGATTACGGCGCGGCCCTGGAAGGGCTGGAAGGCAACGGGTCGCCCCTGATGACCGCGCTGGTATTCGGCTACCTCGACACCGCGAAGCTGCTCGCCCAGCGGGGCGCGAAGGTCGACACCCTGGAGACGGCGGCCGGGCTGGGGCAGGCCGACCTAGTGGCCCGCCTGCTTCCCGGCGCCGGCAATGCAAGCCGCCAGTTCGCGCTGGCGCTGGCGGCGCAGCACGGGCAGATCGAGGTGCTGCGGCTGCTCCTCGATGCGGGCGAGGACCCGAACCGTTACAACCCGGAGGGGCACCATCCGCACACGACGCCGCTGCACCAGGCGGTCTGGTCCGGCCACGCGGATGCGGTCGCGCTGCTCGTCGAGCGCGGCGCGCGGCTGGATTTGAAAGATACGCTCTACCAGGGCACGCCGCTGGACTGGGCGCTCTACGCCGGCCGCACGGAGATCGCCGATTACCTGCGCGGCCGCGGGGCGCCGCAGGACTGAGCCGGCCTTCGCGCCGGTTACAGGGCCAAGGAGGCAGAGGATGCTCACCGGGGACTCTTACGAGGAGCGGGTCGCCCGCTGCCTGGAAGAGCTGAGGATCCCATCGGGGTACGCCGCGGAGCGCCATCTGCCGCTGCATCGCGAGGCGACGCGGCTGGTTCCTGCCGGCGTGGACATCTATGGGAGGGACCGCCAGCTCACCCCCGAAGCCGCGTCGGCCTGGAGCGAGCTGCAGGAGACGGCGCAGCGCGACGGCATCACGCTGCTGCTGGTGTCCGCCTTCCGCGGTCTCGATTACCAGCGGCAGATTTTCGAGCGCAAGATGGCCGCCGGGGTGCCCCTGGAGGAGATGCTGAAGGTGAACGCCCCGCCCGGCTACAGCGAGCATCACACCGGGAGGGCGGTCGATCTGACGACGCCGCTCTGCGCGCCGCTGACGGAAGAGTTCGAGGCCACGGCGGCGTTTGCCTGGCTGGCGCGGAAAGCCATCGGCTTCGGCTTCTCCATGAGCTATCCGCGCGACAACCCCTTCGGCATCGCCTATGAGCCGTGGCATTGGGCGCTGCGCGAGCCGGCCGAAGGATGACGGGAGGGAGCATGAAGCGATGGTACGTGGTCCTGCGCACCCGTGGCGCGCGCTTCAACGAGGCGGTGCCCCTCGAGGAGCAGATCGAATGGAAAGAGCACGCGGCCTTCATGGACGCCCTGGTGGAAGAAGGCTTCGTCGTCCTGGGCGGCCCGCTCGAAGGGACGCGCGACGCCCTGCTGGTGGTGCATGCCGGCGATCCGCAAGAGATTGAGCGGCGTCTGGGGGCCGATCCCTGGGTGAAGAGCGGGATTCTGATCCCGAAGCAGATCAGCCCCTGGCGGATCCGGCTCGGCTCCCTGGAGCAAAAACCATGAAAAGATTCCTCATCCTCGTGGCGCTGCTGTCCTTCATGGGAGAGGTGCCGGCGGCCGGTCCCCAGACCCAACCCGCGTGCGCCCCCGCCAAGATGGTCAAGGCGACCATCCGCAACGCGACCCCCGACATCGATCCCGATTCGTTTGCCGCCCAGCCGAGGACCTACTACCGACTGGGCACGCGCTACGGCCGGGTCGAGGATCAGCCGGACATGGAGCACGGCGTCCATGGGTTGATGGTGGCCAGCGAGCCCGACTTGTGGATGATCAATCTCCTGAACAAGAAGGGGAAGCACATCATCGACAAGCAGCCGCCGCAGCACTTCCACATCCCGCTGCTGGCACTGCCGGGCAACCCCGCCAGCCCGCCGGAGGACGCGGCATCCGAGTTCCTGCGGGGTTTCGAGCTGGGCTGCGAGCTCGAGTATGTGAAGGCGCAATCGGGCGGGGCCCCTCCGAAGCCGGAGCAGCTGGACGGCCACACCTACGACGCCTACACCGCCACCCAGGGAGAGCACAAGATCGTGCTGCTGATCGATCCGGCGAACGGCAAGCCCTTCTCGGCCACCTCGCTGAAATCGGGCAAAGTCATCACGCACGTGCGCTATGTCGAGTATGACGCCGGCCTGGCGCCCGATCTCTCGCTCTTCGTCCCGCCCAAGGACGTCCGCTTCCTCGAGAGATAAGCCCCCGGACATTCAAAGTGGACCGTAATGCCCCGTTCAGGACCGCCGCGGCGGCGTGGGCGGAGGCTCGAAGGACGGGCTTTCATGCCGTATAGTGAGGTGTCGATTGCGATGATTCCGAGCCTGCGGCCGCCGCGTCGTGAGTGCCTGGCGGATAAGGAGCCTGGAATGCTGTTCATGGTGGTCGAGAATTTCCTTCCCGGGACCGCGGCCGAAGTGTACCGGCGCTTTCGCGATCGGGGCCGCATGGCCCCCCAGGGCGTGACCTACGTCGCAAGCTGGGTGGATCTCCCCTTCCGCCGCTGCTACCAGGTGATGGATGCGGAAAGTGAATCGCTCCTGAAAAAATGGACTGCCAACTGGGAAGATCTGATCGAGTTCGAGATTATCCCGGTGCGGACCTCCGAGGAAGCAGCGCGCTTCATCGCGCCGCAGCTGTAGGCTCTAGGGAGGCGAAGATGTCGATAGCGGGTGTGAATCAAGTCATGGGAGAGGATCCAGAAAGGACACGCGGCGGAGCGGAGGCGATGAACATCCGGCGGGCTTCCGAAGCGGATCTTCCTGGAGTGACGGAATGCCTGGCCGCTGCGTTCGAGGATTATCGCGGCGCCTACACCGAGGAGGCCTACCGTGACACGGTCCTTTCGGGCACCGACCCGCAGCGCCGGTTCCGCGAGATGACGGTCCTGGTCGCCGAGGACGCGGCGGGGAGGATCGTGGGAACGGTGGCTTACCGGCTGATCTACTCGGGCGAAGGGCACGTGAGGGGCATGGGCGTCCGTCCGGATCAGCAGGGCAGCGGACTGGCCGGACGCCTGTTGGCGGCCGCCGAGCAGGGGCTGCGGGAGCAGGGTTGCCTGCGAGTGACGCTCAACACCACCGAGGTCCTGGAGCGGGCTCGCAAGTTCTACCGCCAGCAGGGGTATGGGACGACCGGCATCGTCCACGATTTCTACGGCATGCCGCTGATCGAGCACGATAAAACGCTGTAGGCCTCTTGCAGCCTCCCCGGCCGGGGCCTAACTTCTCCTTCGACCGCGGGAGGCGCCCGGCTCGCGCCTCCCGGAGCTCGGGGAGCGAGCCGGGGGGGCCTGATGAATGCAGTACACATCGGAGCAGGTATCCGAATTCAAGCGCTCGTTCTCGAAACGCCGGAAGCGGCAGCTCCTGCTGGCGGTGCCGCTGTTCGCGGCGGTCATCGCCGTCGCGGTGCAGCGCGACTCGGCGAGCCCGGAAATCCTGGGCATCTCGCCGTCGATCTATGGGCCCGCTTTCCTGGGCTTGGTGGTCGCGGCGCTCATCTTCTCGTTTCTGAACTGGCGGTGTCCGGCATGCAACGGCTACCTGGGAAGGACGATCAGCCCGAGATTCTGCGCCAAGTGCGGGGCGGTCCTGCAGTAGTCCTTCCCGTCATCGTCCGCGCGCGGCCGGTGGGGCGATGAGAAATCGGCGGATCATCATCTTTATGTCCTGGCTGCTGGCGGCCTTCCTGGCGGAAGGCTGCGGCGGCTGGGGCAGCACGCGGCCCTCGCTCGAGATGACCCCTTTCGTGGAGCTGGCGCACCGGAGCCTGTGCTCCGACATTCGTCGCCGTCTTTTCGTGATCGACGAATCGATGGTGCTGTTCCAGCGGGCCGGCAGCTGTCCCGACAACAGCTACGCCACGACGCTGTATGGCGGCAGTCCCGCGGAAATCCTCTGCACGACCCACGATTCGATTGCCGGCCCCATGACGAATTGCGAGGCGGGTGCGCCGAGCGATCTCTTCGACACGATGATCCAGAATGCGGATAGCCCCGATCTGGGCCTCGGCTCCGACCACAAGGTTCGCTCCGTCCCGTTGTAGCCCTCCCCGGGCCGCCCTTGCAAACCATGAGATAAGCCTGCGGCGCGCATTTCGCGCCGTCAGGCTATATCCGCGCCGTTGACCCGCGGGAGCGCCCTCCGCGACCGTCGGGTCAAGGGCGTTTCATCAGGTTGCAAGCCGGGTTTCCGGACAATAGATTCTCCACTCCGTGGACCGGTCTGCTCCCGCCTCCCGGAGGGGTGGCGGACCGGCGGCGCGCCCCCGGAGGCGACCGATGCTCCAACCCCGGAACTCCTTCTTGCGGAAACGGCTCGAGATCGCAGCCTTCTGCCTGCTTCTCGCGCTGTCCACTTCCTTCGCCGCAACCAACGGCGCCCCGTCAGAATCCCGCCACGCGAGCCCGGAGGGGTGCACCGGAGGAGAAGTGCGCGTCGAGGAAGGGTGCCTGCGCAAGCCGGAGCCGCTGGAGAAGGTCTCCCCGGTCTACCCGAAGGAGGCCCACAAGAAAGGGGTCGAGGCGAGCGTGCTGGTCAGCGCGCGAGTCGGCGTCGACGGGAGCATCGAGACGGCGAAAGCGGTAGACTCCGAAGCCACCGACCAGCTCTTCCTCCCGGCTTTCGAGGAAGCGGCGGTGACGGCCGTGCGGAAATGGCGCTACCGGCCGGGGGCGTTGAACGGCAAGCCCGCGCCGGTGTTTTTCTCGGTCACCATCAATTTCCGGCTGAAGTAATTGGAGCTCGAAGAAATGTTCGAGCATCGCCGGCAGCGGCTGCTGGATCCGCGGGCCTTCGCGCTGCGGATGGCGCGCCATGGCGTCTGGGCGATGCTCCTCATCCTCTTTTCCCTCATCTTCGGGACCCTTGGGTTCTTCTTCTGCGCCGGTCTTCCCTGGATCGACTCCTTCCTCAATGCCTCCATGCTGCTGGCAGGCATGGGCCCGGTCGGCGACATGGGCCCCCCTCTGGGCAAGGTCTTCGCCTCGTTGTACGCTCTCTACTCGGGTCTCATATTCCTGATCGTGGCCGGGCTGTTGAGCGCTCCCGTCTTCCACCGGATGCTGCACCGGTTTCATCTGGACGGCGAGGAAGACAAGCGCCGGTAGGATCGGACTCAGCAGAGCTCGACTCGCTCTTGGGACCACTCCTGTAGGATGATGCGACCGTACCTGTCACCCCGGCGCGGTCGATGCGGAGGAGGCTCGTGCATGGACCAGAAGCGGGTCCGTGAGATTGCCGAGGAGTCGCTTTCGGTGGGCGAGGAGCGGCGGGGGTAGCGTGAATCGGGCCTGGGAATTGCTCTCACGCAGCGGGCACGAGAAGGCTCGCTGGAACTGCGCCGTGCCTGAAGGCGGAGAGGAGTCCCGCCTCGTCTGCGACGTCGTCCTGACGGGCGCCGGGCTCCCCGAGGCGCTCGCTTCCGGGACAGGATCGGAAGATGGCTCCGGCTTCAGCCTCTCCTTTCCGGGTCTGGAGGTTTCGGTGGCCGGCCTCGCGAGGCTGAGCGCGCTTCTCGGCGAGTGGATCGGGCTCCCTGCTCCGGAGCGCGCCGGGCGGCGGCTCGGCATCGACTGCGACATGGGCTCTCTTTTCGATAGAAGATTGATGCTGCGAATCGGCGAGCGTGCCGATACGGTCTCCGGGGGCTTTCCGGTGGCGACCTTGAGCTACTCGGCCGGGCGGCTGACCGGGGAATTCTCGTTTCTGACCGACGAGCAGCGGCTGGAGGCTCTGCGTGCCGGGCTCGAAAGCGCCCTCGGACCGCGCGCCTGAAGCGGATCGGCGCGCCGGCCGGATTCGTGGGACGGACATGACACAGGGAAAAGAGCGGCATCTCGGAGTGATCTCCGACACGCATGGGCTGCTCCGCCCGCAGGTGGTGGAGGCATTGCGCGGCGTCGAGCTCATCCTGCATGCGGGCGACGTCGGCGCCCCCGGGATTCTCGAGGATCTGCGCAGGATCGCCCCGGTAATTGCCGTGCGAGGCAACGTCGATGTCGATTCCTGGGCGCGCCGGCTGCCGGAGACCGAGCTGATCGAGGTGGCGGGAGTGTCGGTCTTCATGCTGCATAACCTCGCGGAGCTCGACCTCGACCCAAAAGCCGCCGCGATACGGGTGGTGGTATTCGGACACTCGCACCGCGGAGAGGCGACCATGAAGGACAGCGTCCTGTACCTCAACCCCGGCGCGGCGGGGCCGCGGCGCTTCTCCCTGCCCGTCTCGGTGGCGCGCCTGACGATCACGGGCGGAGCCGTACATCATGAAATCCTCACCCTCGACTGCTAGCCACCATCCCTCGCGATCTCCTTGGCGATCGTGGTGGGGCCGCACGCTGCTGGCTTGCGGACTGCTGCTCCTCGTCATTGCGCTCCATTACACGCGGGTGGTGCTGCAGGCCCGGGTCCGGACGCCCGACATCCTCGAGGCGGCGCTGGCCGATCCCGCCATGGTGCTCAGCCCGGACGATCTCGCGGCGCCGCGGCTCCGGGCGCTGCTGGCCGTCCAGGATCCGCGCTTCTTCGAGCACAAGGGATGGGATTTCGGCGGCGGGCGGATCACGACGATCACCCAGGCGCTGGTGAAGTGCTATTACTTTCATTCGTTCCGGCCCGGAATCTCGAAGATTCGCCAGTCGCTCATCGCTCGCTTCACCATGGACCCGCTGGTGTCGAAGGAGGATCAGCTGACGCTGTTCCTCAATACCGTCTACCTCGGCACCCTCGACGGACGCGCGGTGAACGGGCTGGCCGACGGCGCGCAGGTCTTCTTCGGCAGGCCCTTCGCCGAGCTTTCCTGGGACGAGTATCTGGCGCTGCTGGCCTGCTTCTCGGCACCCGATGCCTTCAATCCCCGCGTCAATCCCATGGAGAATGCGCGGCAGGTCGAGGCGATGAAGCACCGGCTGGCGGGGCTCGGCATCGTGGCCGACGTCCCGGCAATCAAGAGGTCGCCATGATTCGCGAGCGAGCATCGTCCGGGCGGCAGCTCGATGCGGTAATCCGCGAAGCATGCGCGACGCGGGTTCTGCGAGCGCGCTACTACGCGGTCTCGATCCAGCGGCTGCTCGAGCTGATGAAGGAGGCGGGATCTCGCGGGTGCGGCGTCTGGACGGGCGGTTCTTCCAGCCGTTGCTGATCGGGGACAAGGCGGACTGATCGCGACGCCGAGCGGGTCGAAGCAACGAGAATGCAGGCTCAATCGCACGGCCCGCGGATCCCCAGCAATACCGGGACAGCAAGGAGCAGAACATGACGGGACACAAGGTGGTGGAGGTGGGGCCCGAGGACGCGGCGATGGTCTTCGGCCTGGTGGCCTACCTCCTGCGTGAGCTGGGGGAAGAAGGGGACGAGACGGGCGACCTGCAGGCCGCGGCGCTGGCGAGCGCCTGGCGGGAAGGGAACTCCCGGCACCGCGCCTTCGTGGCCTATTCGGCCGAGGGGACCGCGGTCGGCGTGGCCACCATCACGGAGGCTTTCGCCCTCTACGCCAACGGCTTCTACGGCATCATCAACGAGATGTTCGTGGTGCCGGAGCACCGCGGCAGCGGAATCGGGGCAGCCCTGATCGAGGCGGTGAAGGCAGCCGGTCGAGAGCGCGGCTGGCGGCGGATCGACGTCACCGCCCCCGAAGCGTCCCGCTGGGCGCGGACCCGCAGCTTCTACGAGCGCGAAGGATTTATCTTCACCGGCCCGAAGCTTAAGTTTCTTCTATAGCCAGAGTTGCCTACCAGTACTTATAGCGTGGCAGTACTCGCTGCTCGAACGAGAAGGGATCGGGCCGCCCCGGCGTCACCATTACACGGACCCATCCCAGAATGGGAGACCCGGGGACCTCGAGGCGGAAGACGTTCTCCAGCCGCTTTCCGGTGGTGCGCCGGATGAGCGGCTTGTCCACCGTGTATTCATGGCCGTCGCCGTGCACCAGCAGGACCGGCTTGCCGAATGCCTCGGCCTCCTCCTCCAGCACGGTGATGAAGGGCTCGTAGGCCTGGCGATAAGCATCCCGCGGCGGCGCCCGCAGCCCCATTTCCGCATGAAAAGCGAGGATGACCCCTTCCGAGCCGGCGGCGCGCGCCTCGGCGAAGGCGGCGCGGGTCCACTCGGCGGCGGCCATGGTGCGCTGGCGGCGGGCCGCGATCTCGGGGGCCGGAGCCGTGCCGTGGAAGCGCTCCAGGCCGTTCTCGCTTCCCGGCAGGTTCACCGTGGCGATGACGTAGCCCTGGTGCTCCCAGCGAACGTTCTCCACGAACTCGGAATACATCCCGCCGCCGCCCTGGCTCACTAAAGGAACGGTAGCTCCCCCGTGGCTGCGTCCCGGCGGGTCGAAGAAGATCTGCCGGATGCGGCGCAGGCGCTCGTGCGGGTCGTAGGAGCCCGAGCCCGATTCCCAGCAATCGGCCCACTCGTTGTCGCCCGGTGTGTAGAGGACGGGAAAGCGCAGGGCCTTGAACCGGCGGAGAGTGTGCTGGTAGAGCGCATCGTAGCAAGGGTGCCAGAAGATGTCGCCGACGTGCAGCACGGCGTCGAGATCGTGGGCTTCGAGGTCGCGCATCACCAGCCGGTACTGGAAACTTTCCCAGGGGTAGTAAGGAGCGTCCCCCAGGGCCGCGAAGGCCCAGGTCGATTCGGGGGGTTTGGGCAGCGGCGGGGGCGGGCCGGCATGGAGATAGATCCAGGCGATGAGGGCTGCTCCGACGGCTCCCGCAATCCAGACTCTGCGATGGCGCACGATGGCTGCTCCCCTCCGGCCGGGCCGCGGAGCAAGGCGGCCGTTCTGCCGGCCCGGCATCATACTCCTCGGCGGCCCCATCCACCCTGGCGGCGAGGGGAGGATTTCGCGTACGATGAGGGCCCGCACACACCGGGATCGACGGCGCCGCTAGGCATAGAACCCGGCCTTGCTCAGCGCCGCATGCCGAATCGAGGTGAGCGCTTGGATCTTCGCTGGTACGAGACTTTCTTCCGGGGCGTGGCGCTCGATTTCTGGCGCCAGGCGGTTCCTCCCGATCAGAGCCGGCTCGAGGCCGAATTCCTCGCGGCGGAGCTGAAGCTTCCGCCCGGCGGTCACGTCCTCGACATTCCCTGCGGCAGTGGTCGGCATGCGCTGGCGCTGGCATCTCTTGGCTATCGAGTCACGGGTCTCGACCTGTCGCACGAGCAGATCGAGGAGGCGCGCCGGCTCTCGGCAGAAGCAGGCCTGCGGATCGAATGGCGCGAAGGCGACATGAAGGACCTCGAGGGAAGCGAGGAGGTCGACGGCGCCTACTGCATGGGAAACAGCTTCGGCTACATGCCGCCCGAGGAAACGCACCGGTTCATCGCCGCGGTGGCGCGGTCCCTCAAGCCCGGGGGACGGTTCGTGATGGATACCGGCATGGCCGCTGAGTCAATCCTGTCGAGACTGAAGGATCGGGAGTGGGCGCCGGTGGGGGAGATCCTCTTCCTGGAGGAGAACCGCTACCTCCTCGCCGAGAGCTGCATCGAGACGACCTACACCTTCGTGCGTCGCGGCGAGACGATCGTCCGCACGGGACTGCAGTGGGTCTACACCTTGCGCGAGCTGCGTGCGCTGCTCGGCGGGGAAGGGCTGCGGGTCGAGTCGATCTACCGCGGCGTGGATCGGGTCCCCTTCGAGCTGAGCGCGCCTTACCTGATCCTGTCGGCGCAGAAGCAGGCCACTTGAAAGGGAGGAGCGAGCCCTGATCGGGATTGCTCCGATTCGGCTCAACCTTGAGAGGACCATGAAGAAGGCCGTGCAACGGATCCGGCTGATCCACTGGAACGGAATGGAAGCGCGCGATCGCATGGCGACGCTTCGCCGCCTCGGCTACCGCGTGGAGCACTCCCTGTCCCTGGGAATGTCGGAGCTTCGTAAGATGGGCGAGGATCCCCCCGCCGCCGTGGTCGTCGATCTTTCGCGGCGCCCGTCGCACGGCTGCGAGATGGCCCTGTCGATCCGCCAGCGCAAAGCCACCCGCTACCTGCCGCTGCTCTTTCTGGAGGGGGAGACGGAAAAGGTGGAACGGATCCGCCGCGTCCTGCCCGATGCCGCGTACGGCCGCTGGTCGAAGGCCGCGGGGCTCCTGCGCCGGACGATTGCATCTCCGCCTGCCGAGCCGGTCAAGCCCGCCTCGATTCTGGCGGGTTACTCGGGTACGCCGCTGCCGAAGAAGCTGGGGATCAAGCCGGCGATGGAGGTGGGGACGGTGGGCGCGCCTTCTCACCTGAGCACGCTCCTGGGCGATTTGCCCGAAGGTGCCCGCCTGACAGACGGCGCGCTGGCGGCGCCTCTTCTTCTCTGGTTCATCCGCAACCGCGGGGAGCTGGAGAAAGGGATCGGCGGGATCGCCGCACGGCTGACCGGCGCGGTCTGGATGATGTGGCCGAAGAAGACCTCGCCGCTGGCCTCCGACCTGACGCAGCAGGAGGTTCGCGAGATCGGCCTCGCCCGGGGGTTGGTCGACTACAAGGTCTGCGCTGTCGACGCCGACTGGTCGGGGCTGCTCTTCACGCGCCGCAAGGAGACGCGAAAATGAGATGCCTCAAAAATATTAAAGGAGGGTTGAGATGTTCGATCACGTGGCGGTGAATGTGCGCGATATCGAAAAGAGCCGGAAGTTCTACGAGAAGGCCCTGGCCCCTCTGGGCTGCTCCGTCACCGGGACGTTCGGCGACTGGGTCGGCTTCGGGAAGGACGGCAAGAGCTTCCTCTGGCTGACGCGGCGCGACCCGGTGGGGGGCAGCGTCCACATCGCCTTCGCCTGCGACCGCAGAGAGATGGTGGATCGCTTCCACGATGCGGCGCTGCAGGCGGGCGGGCGGGACCACGGCAAGCCGGGCGTGCGCCAGGATTATTCTCCCGACTATTACGCCGCCTTCGTCCTCGACCCCGAAGGGAACAACATCGAGGCGGTGTGCCACAAGCCGCAGCGCTAGAGGGAGGGACGATGGCCTGGCTCCAGCTCCTGGTCGCTGGAATCCTCGAGGTCGTCTGGGCAATCGGCATGAAGTACAGCGCCGGCTTCTCGAAGCTGTGGCCCAGCGTGATCACGGTGGCCGCGGCGCTGGCGAGCTTCTATTACCTGTCGCTGGCGCTGCACACCCTTCCCGTGGGAACGGCCTACGCCGTCTGGACCGGAATCGGGGCGGTGGGCACGGCGGCGCTGGGGATCCTGCTGTTCGGGGAATCGGTCTCGGCGCTGAGAATCGCCTGCATCCTTTTGATCGTCGTGGGCATTCTGGGCCTCAAGTGGACCGCCTAGCGCCGGCGTCGTCCGCCACTGGAGAGCCGGTGAGCCGTGGGCTCCCCGGCCGCCTCGAGCTGGCGCTTTCCCCTCCGGTCGTCCGCCGGGCGCTGAAGATCGCCGCGGTGGTGGGGACGATCCTGATCCTGATCAACCATGGGGACGCCCTGCTGCGCGGCGACCTATCGCCCTGGCGGCTGTTCAAGATGGGCCTGACCGTGATTGTCCCCTACCTGGTCTCCACGATCTCCAGCGTGGAGGCGATGCGGGGCCCGAAATGACGCGCCTTTCCGGCTCGGCGTGCCGGGCGATCGGCGCGCGGACGTGAGGAAATCGACGTGATCGAAGTGCAAAGCTTGAGCAAGACCTTCGGAGACCGGAAGTCCGACAAAGCGGTCCGGGCCGTCGACGATATATCGTTTTCGGTCAAGGCAGGCGAGATCTTCGCTTTCCTGGGACCGAACGGCGCGGGCAAGACGACGACGATCCAGATGCTGACGACGTTGTTGAAGCCGACGAGCGGCACCGTGGGCATCGACGGATTGGATCTCGCCGAGAAGCCGCTCGAGGTCCGCAAGCGCTTCGGCATCGTGTTCCAGGATGCCAGCCTCGACGGCGAGCTCACGGCGTACGAGAACATGGAGCTGCACGGCGTCCTCTACCATGTGCCGCGCAAGCTCCGGGCCCAGCGCATCGAATCGCTGATGAAGCTGTTCGAGCTCTGGGACCGGCGCGCGTCCCTCGTCAATACGTTCTCGGGCGGCATGCGCCGGAGGCTCGAGATCGCGCGCGGTCTCCTCCATACGCCGAAAATCCTGTTCCTCGACGAGCCGACGCTCGGCCTCGATCCTCAAAGCCGCAACCAGCTCTGGACCCACGTCAAGCAATTGAACGCCGACGAGGGCGTCACGGTCTTCCTGACGACGCACTACATGGACGAGGCCGAGAAGACCGCGCAGCGAGTGGCGATCATCGATCACGGCCGGATCGTCGCGCAGGGCGGCACGGAGGAGCTCAAGGCACAGACGGGCACCGATTCGCTCGAAGGCGCGTTTTTGAAGCTCACGGGCACGACGATCCGCGACGAGCGCAGCTCGGCCGCCGACGAGATGCGGCGGATGGCGAAAATGTGGCAGAAGGCCCGGCGATGAGCGTCATCTATGTGCTGTGGCTGCGCGAAGTGAAGCGCTACCTGCGCTCGCGCTCGCGAATCATCGGCTCGCTGGCGCAGCCGGCGCTCTACCTGCTCGTGCTGGGCTTCGGTTTCGGCGCCGTGTTCCGGCAGGCCGGGCAGGGCAGCTACCTGCAGTTCGTCGCCCCGGGTGTCATCGCGATGGGCGTTCTGTTCACGTCGGTCTTCTCGGGCATCGGGCTGCTCTGGGATCGGCAGTTCGGGTTCCTGAAGGAAACGCTCGTCGCACCCGTGCCGCGGCTGACGATCATGGCCGGTCGCACGCTCGGCGGCGCCACGATAGCGATCATTCAAGGCGCGCTCGTCCTCGTGGTTTGCATGCTCGCCGGCTTCAGGCCCGGGAACTGGGCGACCCTGCCGCTCGCGCTGATGTTCATGGCGCTGATCGCGATTCTCTTCGCGGCGCTCGGCACCGCGATTGGATCGACGCTGAAGGACATGCAGGGCGCTCAGCTGATCATGAACTTCCTGATCATGCCGATCTTCTTCCTGTCGGGCGCGCTGTTCCCGCTCAATAACCTGCCGGCGGCTCTCACGGTCGCGACGCGGCTCGACCCGCTGTCGTATGGCGTCGACGGCTTGCGCGGCGCGTTCATCGGCGTCAGCACGATGGGCTTTGTCGTCGACGTCTCGGTGCTTTCGGTGCTGTCGGCGCTTTTCCTGGTTCTCGGCGCATGGGCGTTCTCGAAGATCCAGGCTTGAGCCGGCGGCGCGTGTCTTCCGTGACCCAACCGGTCCCGGTGCGGCGCGCGCCGCGGATGGGTGCGAGAGGTCTTACCGAAGCGGCCGCGCCGGCGGCGGCGCGAGGAGGCAGCGATGCTGAGGGCGATCGGCGGAACCATCGTGGGCTACCTGGTGATCGTCGTGATCATCATGGCGACCTTCACCGGATTGTACTTTCTCATGGGGGCCGACAGGTCGTTCCGGGAAGGGACCTACGTTCCCAGCCTGTCCTGGATTCTGGTGACCTTCGTCCTGAGCCTGCTGGCCGCCATGGCGGGGGGCTGGGTGAGCGTGGCGGTGGGGAAGAGCGCCAAGGCGGCAACCCTTCTCGCCACGATGGTGTTCGTCCTGGGGATGGCGCTCGCGGTCTTGAGCCTGAACGAGCCTCCCCTGGAGAACCCGGTGCGCTCCGGCGACGTGAGCAACTTCGAGGCGATGAAGAGGGCGAAGGAGCCGAGCTGGGTGGCTTTCACCAACCCGATCCTGGGAGCCATTGGCGTCGTGGCCGGCGCGCGTCTCAGGAAGCCGGCGGCGCCTTGATGCGGACGCCTCTGGCTCCGGCGAGCTATCGCACGGCCCGCGGCGACGTGCTGGTCCGCCCGGTCGGCGACGGCGAGATCGACGCGCTGTTGGAGCTGATCCGCGAGCTGGCGCGTTACGAGCAGGCGCTGGAGCGGATGACCGCGACGCCCGAAGCGCTGCGCTCGGCGCTGGAGGCCACCCCGCCGAGCGCCGAAGCCGTCCTGGCCTTCCTGGAGGGGGAGATCGTAGGATACGCGATAATCCACGGTTCCTTCTCCAGCTATCTGGGCAGGGAATGTCTGTACCTTGAGGACCTGTATGTGCGCCCGGCAACGCGCGGCGCCGGCATCGGGAAGGCCCTCCTGGCGTACGTGGCGGAGGTGACACGTGCCCGCAACCTGGCGCGGCTGGAGTGGTCGTCGCTGGCCTGGAACGAGGCGGCGAAGGAGTTCTACGAAGCGCTCGGGGCCAAGAGTGAAGCGCGGCTGATGTACACCCTGTCGGGCGAGGCCCTGGAAAAACTGACCGATCGCCATCGAAAGTGAGGAGAGGCTCATGTCGACGTCCGCTGCAAAGTTTTCCGGCTCCATCCCCGAGAAATACGACACCTATCTCGGCGGGTTCCTTTTCGAGCACTACGCGGCCCACCTCGCCGGCAAGCTGGCCCTCTCTCCGGAGAGCCGGGTTCTGGAGATCGCCTGCGGCACCGGGATCCTGACGCGGCAGCTGCTGAAGGCGCTCCCCGCCAAGGGAACGCTGGTCGCGACCGATCTGAACCAGGGGATGCTGGATTACGCCCGCGGCAAGGTGGGTCCCGATCCGCGCCTGGAATGGAAGGTGGCCGACGCCATGAAGCTCCCCTTCGCCGACGCCTCCTTCGACGTCGTGGCGATCCAGTTCGGGGTGATGTTCTTCCCCGACAAGGTGGCGGCGCTGAAGGAGGCGAAGCGCGTCCTGAAGCCGGGCGGGACGCTGGTGTTCAACGTCTGGGGCTCGCTGGAGGACAACCTGTCGGCGAAGATCGTCCACGAGCTGGGGATGCGCAAGTTCCCGGCCGATCCGCCGAAGTTCTTCCTCGTCCCCTTCGGCTATTACGATGTCGAGCGCATCACCGCCGACCTGCAGGCCGCGGGCTTCACCGACGTCCGCACCGAGGAAGTTGCCTATGAGGTTACGACGCCCACCGCCCGGCATGCGGCCATCGGTCTGGTGGAGGGATGCCCGATGGTCGTGGCGCTGCAGGAGCGCGGCATGACCGATCCCGCCCCCTTTACCGCGGAAGCGGAGAAGCTGCTGGCCGCGGCCTTCGGGGAAGCTCCCTTGCGCACCTCGGTCAAGGCGATCTGGATCGGCGCCCGGAGCTGAGGCTCATGGCGAAGCATGCCGCGGTGCTGGCGGCCGCCCTTCTGTTGATGGGAGCGGCGGGCAAGCCGGCCTCGCCGCCCGCCCCGCTCGACCTGTCGCGCTTCGAGCTGGTGGATCTGACCCATGCCTTCGGGGCGGACACCGTCTACTGGCCCACCTCCCCCATCGGCTTCGAGATGCAGCCGATCTCGAAAGGGATGACGGAAGGAGGCTGGTACTATTCCGCGAACCGCTTCTGCGCGGCGGAGCACGGCGGCACCCACCTCGACGCTCCCGTGCACTTCTCTGAATCGGGCGACACCGCCGACCGGGTCCCTCTCGAGCGCCTGATCGCGCCGGCGATCGTCCTGGACGTCTCGGCGCAGGCTTCCGGCAATCCCGATTACCAGGCCACCGCCGCCGACGTGCAGGCCTTCGAGGCGCGGCACGGGAAGATCCCGAAAGGATCGATCGTCCTGCTGAGGACCGGCTGGAGCCGCAGGTGGCCCGACCGCAAGGCCTACCTGGGAGACGACAAGAAAGGAGACGCCTCGAACCTGCACTTCCCGGGGTGGGGTCCGTCCGCGGCGAAGATCCTGGTAGAGGAGCGCGGCGCCGCGGCGCTGGGCCTCGACACCGCCTCGCTCGACCCGGGAAACTCGAAGGACTTCGCGGTGCACCGCCTGGCGGCGGCGCGCAACGTCCCGGGGCTGGAGAACCTCAAGGATCTCGAGAAGCTGCCTGCGAAAGGGGCCTGGCTGCTGGCCCTGCCGATGAAGATCGAAGGAGGCACCGGCGGCCCCCTGCGCGCCGTCGCGCTCGTCCCCAGGAGCTCTACCTCTTCGAGGCAACCGGGACCCCCATGAAGCGCGCTACGCGACTTGCAAATCCCACGGCATCGAGTTCCGCAGCCGCTGCCGTGCCCACGCATAGTCCCGACGGCGTGGACCTGACGCTCATCCGCTGGATGCTGTCCCTGACCCCTCTCGAGAGGCTCGAAGCGCTGCAGGGCGTTCTCGCCATCCTGACACGCGATGAACGCACGAAGCCGCGGCATCGCTGACGGTGAGCTGCTCTTCTCATAAATCTGCATCAAGGCCGACAGGAAATGGTGTATGAGTATTGAGAAAACAAAGAACGGTGATTCGCGAAACTTGCAGGGGATAGTCGGAGGAACTCTTTCTTCAGTCCAATTTGTCATGAGTTATCTGATTCTCGGATTTGATTCTCAAGGAGCTCTCACTACACTTGTCTGGCCCGAGATCACCATTGGTAAGGAGCACTACCACTTTGGCGATACTGATTACCGGAATGAATTATGTGAATTGATAGGAAAGGTCGTTCAAACTGCGCAGGTTACTGAAAGAGAAGAAATTGTCATAACGTTAGAAAATGAGACGCAGCTCTTAATACCCCTGCGCAAAGCAAGCAACCCCGGCGAAAGGGCAATCTTTGCTGGACCGAAACATGCCTTGTACGTCTGGTAAGTTGAGGATCTCCGGACACCCGATGGGGATGAGGTTACTGCATCATGCTGTCGGGATCACCTCCGCGTGCCCCCCTCTGGTCCAGCTGAAAGATGACGTCTTTGATGGGCTGAAGGGCCAAGGAGGAGTCATGCGAATGAGCCGGTACACTGAGGAGAAGAAAAACTCATCCGGCAGTGGCCAAACGACGGTGAGCGTCATGGGCTACCGGCGCCTCGACGGGGGAGCGCTCGGGCATGGGATGCGAGGGCCTAGTCCCGGCGGATGTACTCGAAGTCGAGGGGCTTGCCGTTGATGCCGGAGTTGGGGGCCGAGATCCAGTTGGCCATCTTGCCGCGCTCCAGGACGGGCTGCATCAGGTGCTTGACGAGCTCGCGGTCCTTGTCGCTGGGGAGCCACTCGAAGCGCCGGCGGTTGAACTCCTCGTCGGTGATCGGGTTCCCCTGCGGGTCGAAGAAGTGGCCGCTGTACATTCCCATCTTGCGGTTGAAGCGCCGGCTGGGGAGCTTGATCTCTAAGTTGATGCCGGCCTCCTTGATGATCCGGTTCCAGCGGTCGACCCCCTTCTGATTCTCGTCCACATAGGCGTCGCGCACCACCTCGTTCATGGCGTTGCGCATCGGCACCTCGCGCGACACCAGCCGGCCGGCGTCCAGGGCCTCCAGCTTGTAGGTCCCTTCCAGCGCGATGTGATCGGGATACTTCTCCTCCTTGGCGCGCCCCTTCAGCCCGGAGGCGAAGTAGTCGGCCGCGTTCGAGGAGATCTCCCCGCCGAACAGGTCGAGGCTGCTGGAGTACCAGAAGTTCACGTAGCGCTGGATGGTCCCGAGGTCGATGCCGCCGCCGTTTCGCGCGTCCTCGTTGGGATCCTGCTTCATCAGCTCGCAGGCGCGCTTGACGACCCGGCCGATGCCGGTGTCGCCCACGAACATGTGGTGCGCCTCCTCGGTGAGCATGAAGCGCGTGGTGCGGGAGAGCGGGTCGAAGCCCGACTCGGCGAGCGCCAGCAGCTGGTACTTGCCGTCCCGGTCGGTGAACATGGTGAACATGTAGAAGGAGAGCCAGTCCTCGATGGGCTCGTTGAACGCGCCCAGGATGCGCGGGCGGTCCTGGTCCCCGCTGCGCCGGGTGAGCAGCTCCTCCGCCTCCTCTCGCCCGTCGCGCCCGAAGAAGCGGTGCAGCAGGTAGACCATGGCCCACAGGTGGCGCCCCTCCTCCACGTTCACCTGGAAGAGATTGCGGCAGTCGTACATCGAAGGGGC
>DASTZC010000102.1 GCA_035764505.1 Candidatus Polarisedimenticolia bacterium | reverse complement strand
GCGCCCTTCTCGTCGTACCGGGTGAGCTGGGGGTCGAAATCCTGATGCGCCATGCCGCCCGCGATTCGTCTAATGCCAGCCCCAGGGAGTCGAGTCATGTGCGGAGTGCCCACAGTGCGCGGTCGTACGAGGCCCTGAATTTGACAGCAGCGAAGGCCGCCGGGGATTGCGGGTTGTCGGGTCCCGAAGCCGTTCGCGCCCTCCTATTTCGTGACTCATCGGTCGTGAAGCGCGCCGGCCCCCTCATCATCGAGCCCGTGAGACTGGCGGTCCTGAAAACGGTCCAACAATGCGCCATGTTATGCTTTCCTGGCATGAATCAGGTCTACAAGAACCTGACCCTCTGGATGGGCATCGGCCTGATCGTGATCCTGCTGTTCACGGTCTTTGAGGGAACCGAGAAAAACGGCCAGGCACAGCCCAATTTCTCGGATTTCCTCAAGGCGGTCGAGCAGGGGCGAGTCGACTCCGTGGTCATTCGCGGCAACCTGGTGACCTACGCGCTGAAGGACGGCGGCGCCACCCAGAAGACCTATGTGGTCGACGACCCCGATCTGGTGAAGACGCTCCGGGACCACGGAGTGAAGATCGCGGTCCGGCCACACGACTCGAACCTGTGGTACGCGATGTTCCTGCAGTGGGTGCCAATGCTGCTGTTCATCGGCGTCTGGATCTTCTTCATGCGCCAGATGCAGGGCGTGGGCGCCAAGGCCCTCTCGTTCGGCAAGGCGCGAGCGCGCCGCATCTCGGAGAAGCAGAATAAGGTCACCTTTCAAGACGTCGCCGGCATCGACGAGGCCAAGGAGGAGCTCCGAGAGATCATCGAGTTCCTGCGGGATCCCCAGAAGTTCCAGAAGCTCGGCGGGAAGATCCCGAAGGGCGTCCTCCTGGTCGGCCCGCCCGGCACCGGCAAGACGCTCCTCGCCAAAGCGATCGCGGGCGAGGCGAACGCGCCGTTCTTCTCCATCTCTGGGTCGGACTTCGTCGAGATGTTCGTCGGCGTCGGCGCCTCCCGGGTCCGCGACCTGTTTGAGCAGGGCAAGAAGCACGCCCCCTGTATCATCTTCATGGACGAGATCGACGCGGTCGGCCGCCGCCGGGGCGCCGGCCTCGGCGGCGGGCATGACGAGCGCGAGCAGACGCTGAACCAGCTCCTCGTCGAGATGGACGGCTTCGAGACCAACGACGGCGTCATCCTGATCGCCGCGACGAACCGGCCGGACGTGCTGGACCCGGCACTGCTCCGGCCGGGCCGCTTCGATCGCCAGGTCGTGGTGCCGAGGCCTGACGTCAAGGGTCGGGAGGAGGTCCTCCGGGTCCACGCCCGCAGGATTCCGCTGGCGCCGAACGTCGAGCTGAAGGTGCTGGCGCGGGGCACTCCCGGCTTTTCGGGGGCCGACCTCGCGAACCTCGTCAATGAGTCCGCCCTCCTCGCCGCGCGACAGAACAAGACGTTCGTCGAGATGACGGACTTCGAGAACGCCAAGGACAAGGTCCTGATGGGGGTCGAGCGGCGGTCGATGATCATCAGTAACGCCGAGAAGCAGACGATCGCCTATCACGAGGCGGGCCACACGCTGGTCGCCGACTTCCTGCCCGGCACCGATCCCGTGCACAAGGTCACGATCATCCCGCGCGGCCGGGCCCTCGGGCTCACCCAGCAGCTGCCGCTCGACGACAAATACAACTACTCGAGGGAATACCTCATCAACCGGATCACGATCCTGTTGGGCGGCCGGGCCGCGGAGGAGATCGTGCTGAACCAGCTCACGACCGGGGCCGGGGATGATCTCGAGAAGGCCACGGAGATGGCGCGCAAGATGGTCTGCGAGTGGGGCATGTCGGAGAAACTCGGGCCCCTCACATTCGGCAAGAACGAGGAGTACATCTTCCTCGGGCGGGAAGTCGCGCGGCATAAGGACTACAGTGAGGAGACCGCGTTCCAGATCGACGTGGAGATCAAGCGCATCATCGGCGACTGCGCGCATCGCACGCGGGTGATCCTCGAAGAGAACCTCGAAAAGCTCCATGCGCTGGCGCGCGCGCTGCTCGAGCGCGAATCGCTCGACGGCGAAGAGGTCGCCCTGATCCTCCGAAGCAGCACGCCCTTCGGCGCCGCTGCAGCGTAACGCCGTCGATCGGGGGGCGACCCCGAGTGTCCCCTGCGCCAGCACGAAG
>DASTZC010000101.1 GCA_035764505.1 Candidatus Polarisedimenticolia bacterium | reverse complement strand
CGGATCTCGGCCAGAAGATCATCCACCTGGTTGCCGATCGGCCGCACCAGGATCTCGGGATCCATGAGGCCGGTCGGGCGCAGGAGCTGCTCCACCACCTCGCCGCCGCTGCGCTCCAGCTCGTAGGGGCCGGGGGTCGCCGAGACGTAGAGAAGCTGCGTGGTTCGGGCCTGGAATTCCTCGAAGGTGAGCGGCCGGTTGTCCACCGCCGAGGGAAGCCGGAAGCCGTAGTCCACGAGGGTCTGCTTGCGCGATCGGTCGCCGCGGAACATCCCCTTGATTTGCGGCACCGTGACGTGGCTCTCGTCCAGGATCATCAGGGCGTCGGCGGGCAGGTAGTCGAGCAGCGTCGGCGGCGGCTCGCCGGGGCTGCGACCGGTGAGGTGGCGCGAATAGTTCTCGATCCCATGGCAGTAGCCGATCTCCTGGATCATCTCCAGGTCGAACATCGTCCGCTGGTGCAGGCGCTGCGCTTCCAGCAGCTTGCCGGCCGATTCCAGCGCCGCCAGCCGGGCCGCCAGCTCCGCCTTGATTGCCTCGACGGCATCCACCAGCCGCTCGCGCGGCGTCACGTAGTGGGAGTTGGGATAGACCGGAATGCGACCCAGCTTGCGCAGCACCGATCCGCGAATCGGATCGATGGCGCTGAGCGATTCCAACGAATCACCGAAGAACTCTGCGCGGATGGCGAACTCCTCGTAGGCCGGGAAGATCTCCACCACGTCGCCGCGCACGCGGAAGGCGCCACGCTCCAGGTCCAGCGGCTTGCGGTCGTACTGGATCTCGACCAGCTTGCGCAGCATCACGTCCCGGTCCAGCGCCGCCCCTTCCTCGAGCAGGAGCATCATGCCGTGGTAGGCCTCGGGGGAGCCCAATCCGTAGATGCACGAGACCGACGACACGATCACCACGTCGCGCCGCTCGAACAGGGAGCGGGTGGCGGAGTGGCGCAGCCGCTCGATCTCGTCGTTGACGGTGGCCTCCTTCTCGATGAAGGTGTCGCTCTGCGGGACGTAGGCCTCCGGCTGATAGTAGTCGTAGTAGGAGACGAAATACTCGACGGCGTTGTCCGGGAAGAAGCGCCGGAACTCCTGGTGCAGCTGCGCGACGAGGGTCTTGTTGTGCGACAGGACCAGGGTGGGGCGGTTCACCGCGGCGATGAGATGGGCCATGGTAAAGGTCTTGCCGGAGCCGGTGACCCCCATCAGGACCTGGTCGCGGCTGCCGCTGTTGATCTTCTCGACCAGCCGAGCGATCGCCTCCGGCTGGTCCCCCTTGGGCTCGAAGTCGGAAACCAGGTGGAAGCGGCCGTCCTCGGGCCCCGGCCAGGAGGGGCGCCGGGGCATCTCGGCGGTCGCCACCGGCGGGAGATCGGAGCCACCCTGGGCTGATGGAGAAGTCTTCTTGCGCGCCATGGCCTCTCGCGTGCGGGGGTTGTGTTGCTCTCTTGCTGTGTTATACTGCGCGGCGATGATAACAGATGTAAGTGCTGACAGCAAAGGAATTGAACAGCCTCCTCGCCGTCCCCGCACCCGCCGCCTCATCATCGTGCTCGTGCTCCTGGGCATTGCCATCGTCACCGGCTCGATCATCGGCGGACTGCTGACTTCGGACATCCCGGAGGTCACCCGGCTGGAGGATTGGAAACCCCCCGTCGTCAGCGTCCTTTATGCCGGAGATGGGACCCCCACCTACCAGTACGGGGGGGAGAAGCGGATCTTGGTCGATTTCGAGCAGATCCCGCCGCAGTTCCTGCAGGCCATCGTGGCGACCGAGGATTCCCGCTTCTACCACCATTTCGGGGTCGATCCGCTGGGGATCACACGGGCGCTGTGGCGTGACCTGGTGCATGCGCGTTTCAAGGAGGGGGGAAGCACCCTGACCCAGCAGCTCGCCAAGCTCCTTTTTCTCCGACCCGACAAGACGCTGCGCCGCAAGGCCCAGGAAGCGATCCTGGCGATGCAGATCGAGAAAACCTACACGAAGAAAGAAATCCTGGTCTTCTACTGCAACCAGATCTATCTCGGCCACGGGCGCTATGGCGTTGAGACCGCCTCGCAGTTCTACTTCGGCAAGCCGGCCCGTGAGATGACGCTGGCGGAATCGGCGCTGCTGGCGGGCCTGGTGCAGCGCCCCGAGGCCTACACGCCGCTGCGCAATCCCGACCTCGCCATCCGGCGGAGGAACCATGTTCTCCGGCGCATGGTCGAGGAGGGGTACGTGAAGGAAGCCGAGGCGAAGGTGGCGACGGCGGAGCCGTTTCACAAGATCCGGCCGCGAGAGGAATCCAATCTGGCGCCTTTCTTCGTGGAGGAGGTGCGTCGCTACCTCGACCGGATCTACGGAGAGGTCACGCTCTACCAGGAGGGGCTGGAGGTCTACACGACTCTCGATCCCGCGATGCAGCGCGCCGCCAACGATGCCATGAGCCGCGGGCTGAGGGCGGTCGACAAGCGCCAGGGATTCAGGCCTATCACCAGCAATATCCTGCGCGACGCGACGGCAACCCTCGAGTCGTACAAGAACCCGGAGTGGGAGCACCCGCCGGAGAAGGGCGACCTCGTGCACGGCCTGGTGATGCGCTCCGATAAGAAGACCGCCACGGTGCGCATCGGGGAGTTCCAGGGCGCCGTCGGAATGCCGGAGATCCAGTGGACGCGTGCCTCCTCGGTCTCCGCCATCCTGCACGCCGGCGACGTCACGCTGTTCGAGGTCAAGGACGTCGATCGCAACGCCAAGCACGTCCGGCTCGCGCTGGACCAGGAGCCGATCGTCGAAGGCTCGCTGATGGCGATGGACCCCGGGACGGGCGAGGTGAAGGCCCTGGTGGGCGGCTACGATTTCTCGCGCTCGCAGTTCGATCGGGTCATGCAGTCGTACCGCCAGCCGGGCTCCGCATTCAAGCCGTTCGTCTACCTGGCGGCGCTCGATTCGCAGTACACGCTGGCCGACACCCTGTTCGACGAGCCGACGGTGTTCCTCGACGGCAAGACCAACGTCGAATACCAGCCCGAGAACTACACCCGCAAGTACTACGGCGCGATGACCCTGCGCACTGCGCTGGAGGAGAGCCGCAACATCGTCTCGGTGAAGCTCCTCAACCAGGTGGGCTACCGCAAGACGATCGACCTGGCGCAGCGCATGGGGATCAGCAGCCGCCTGAATCCCTACCCCTCGCTGGCGCTGGGAGCGGCGGAAGTCTCGCTGTGGGATCTCGTCTCGGCCTACTCGGTCTTTCCCAATCAGGGAATCCGGATCGAGCCGCACCTGCTGCGCAAGGTGGTGGATCGTTCAGGCAAGGTGCGCGAGGAGACGCATCCCGAAGTGCGCGAGGTGATCAAGCCCGACATCGCCTACCTGATGGCATACGCGCTGCAGGGGGTCACGGAGACGGGCACCGGGGCCGCGGCGCGCGTGCTGAACCGCCCCATCGCCGGGAAGACCGGCACGACCGACGATCTCGCCGATGCCTGGTTCGTCGGGTTCACCCCGAGCCTGGTGGTGGGGGTCTGGGTGGGCTTCGATCAGAGGAAGAGCCTCGGGGTCGACGAGACCGGGGCGCACGTGGCGCTGCCGATCTGGATCGACTTCCTGCAGAACGCGCTCAAGGATCAGGCGGTGGAGAAGTTCCCTCGTCCCTCCAACATCAGCTTCGTGCCCGTGGATCGGCGCACCGGATTGAAGGCCGGGGTGGACACGCACTGCCAGCCGATCATCCTGGAGGCGTTCCTGCGCGGCACCGAGCCGACCGCCTTCTGCTCCGAGGCGCAGCACGAGAAGATCACGCTTCCCTATTACCTGCAGCGCTACCCTTTCAACCGCAAGAACGAGCTGAGGGTAGATGCCGAAGGGCTGCGACGGATCCTGGATGCCTCGGATGGGGACGTGTCGCTGGACGAGGAAGGACGACGCCTTGTGCTGCACCGTCCGGAAGGAGACCTGGCGGTGCCTCTCGATATCGGGCGGCGCGATCTACGCGACCTGCTGGAAGAGCAGGGAACCACCGACGAAGGGTCGGTCACGGGCGGCCTGCTCGCGGCGACTCCGCGCCGTACCGGCGTCGACGGCCGGGAGGCGACGGTGGTCCTGATCAAATACGACTGAGAGTCGAGCTGCCGCGCACCGTCCAGTGCGCGTTCAGGTATTTCCGGGCCCGCAACCGCCGTGCCAGCCTCTGCTCCCCTTCCGTCAGCTCCCCGATCGACCAGCGAATCGAGAAGGTCTCCTCGAGCCCCCGCGCGACCGCCAACGCCGCCTCTTCCGGATCCGGGCGGCGGCCCAGCAGCTCCCGCAGCGTCGTCCAGCCGCGCCGGTCCTCACGCTGGCCCCCGGTGGCGTCGTCGAACAGGCGCTCGTTGGCGTCGAGCAGCAGGGAGCCGTGCTGCAGCGAGGCGCCCTTGCGGCGCACCTGCGCCGAACCCACCACCTTGCGCCCCGCGAAAGTGATCTCGTAGCTTCCGGCACGCGCGAAGCATTGCGCGGGCGAGACGGAAGGCGGCGCGCAGTGCGCCGGCGCCGGAGGATCGGGCTGCAGCCCGAGGAGCGACAGGCCGCGCACGATCCCCGAGGCGATGCGGCGGTACGATTCGAGAATCGATCCGCAGAAGGGATCGGCCTCCGTGGGACCCACCAGGCTGTAGGTCATCTCGCGATCGTGCAGCACCGCCGCGCCGCCCGTGGGACGCCGGACGACGGGAATGCCGTGGTCGCGGCAGAAGCCCTGGTCCACGGAGCGCAGCGCGTCCTGGAAGCGGCCGAGCGACAGCGTCGGCACGCTCCAGCCGTAGATGCGCAGGGTGGGAGGGAACGCGGCCCCGGAGGAGCGACACCACTCCAGCATCGCTTCGTCGCGCGCCATGTTCTCGAAACCGTCGAGGGGAGGATCCAGCAGGAGGCGCCAGGCCGGCCGGCTCACGCCAGGACCTTTTCCATCGGCACGTGGGGCAGGTTTTGAGAGGCGGCCACGGCCGGATGCACGACCTTGCCGTCGAAGGTGTTCAGCCCGAGGGCCAGGACGCGATCCTGGCGCAGCGCCTCCTTCAGGCCCGCCTGGGCGATGCGATAGATGTAGGGCATCGTCACGTTGGTGAGGGCGTAGGTCGAGGTCCGGGGCACGGCTCCCGGCATGTTGGCGACGCAGTAGTGGACCACGCCGTCCACCTCGAAGGTCGGATGGCTGTGCGTCGTGGCGTGGGTCGTCTCGATGCAGCCTCCCTGGTCCACCGCCACGTCGACGATGACCGATCCCTTCTTCATGGTCGACACCATGCTGCGGCGCACCAGCTTCGGGGCGGCCGCCCCGGCGATGAGCACCGCGCCCACCAGCAGATCGGCCCGCGCCACCGACTCGGCCAGGTAATAGGCATTGCTCATCAGCGTCTCGACCCGCCCGCCGAAGATGTCGTCGAGGTAGCGCATGCGGGCCGCCGAGCGCTCCAGCACCGTGACCCGGGCGCCGAGGCCCAGCGCCAGCTTGGCGGCATTCGTCCCGACCGTGCCGCCCCCGATGATCACCACCTGACCCGGGAGCACGCCCGGCACTCCGCCGAGCAGGATGCCGACGCCGCCGCGCGTGCGCTGCAGGTAATGGGTGCCCACCTGGATCGACATGCGGCCGGCCACCTCGCTCATCGGGGTGAGCAGCGGCAGCGAGCCGTCGGGCTCCTCGATCGTCTCGTAGGCGATTCCGGTGACCCCGGCCTCGAGGAGCCCGTTGGTCTGCTGCGGATCGGGAGCCAGATGCAGGTAGGTGAAAAGGATCTGCCCGCGTCGCAGGCGCGCAATCTCGGCAGGCTGCGGCTCCTTGACCTTGACGATCATCTCCGCCTCGCCGAACACCCGATCGGCGGAGTCGACCAGAGTCCCTCCGGCGACGCGGTATTCCTCGTCGGAGACGCCGCTCCCCTTGCCCGCGCCCGCTTCGATCAGGACGCGGTGGCCGGCGTCGGCCAGGCTCTTCACGCCGGCCGGCACCATGCTCACGCGGTATTCGTTGTCCTTGATCTCTCTCGGCACGCCGAGGATCATGCGCGCCTCGCGCGGGAGGCGGATGGCCGCCCGCTTCTAGACATCGATCTGGGCCTTCTGCAGCTTGCCGCTGAAATCGACGTAAATCGCCTTCCACTCGGAGAAGATGTCGAGGGCCGTGTCGGCCGCCTCGCGATGGCCGTTCCCGGTCTGCTTCGTCCCGCCGAAGGGAAGCTGCACTTCGGCGCCGATGGTGGAGCTGTTGACGTAGAAAATCCCGGTGAACATCTCGCGCATGGCGATGAAGGCCTTGTTCACGTCCTGTGTATAGATGGCCGACGAGAGGCCGTAGCGCACGCCGTTGCCGATCTCCACCGCCTGGTCGAGTGAATCGCAGGGAATGACCGACAGCACGGGGCCGAAGATCTCCTCCTGCGCCAGGCGTGAGCCCGGCTCCACGTCAGAGAAGACGGTGGGGGCGAAGTAGTTGCCGCGGCCGAGATCCCCCTTGGTCAGGCGCACCCCGCCGCACAGGAGCTTGGCCGACTCGTCGCGCCCTATCTGCACGTACTCGGCGACCTTCTTCAAGGCTCCTTCGTTGATCACCGGGCCCATCTCCACCGACTCGTCGAGCCCGTCGCCGACTCTCAGATTCTTGGTGCGCTCCACCAGCTTTTCCACGAACTCGTCGTAGACCTTCTTGTGCACGACGACGCGACTGGTGGCGGTGCAGCGCTGCCCTGAGGTCCCAAAGGCCCCCCAGAGGACACCGTCGAGGGCCAGATCCAGGCGGGCATCATCCATCACCAGGATGACATTCTTGCCCCCCATCTCGAGGGAGCAGCGCTTGAAGAGGCGCGCCGAGGTCTCCCCGACCCTGCCGCCCGTCTCGGTCGATCCGGTGAACGACACGAGGTCGATCCCGGGGCTTTCCAACAGCGGCGTACCCACCTTCGTGCCCGAGCCGGTGACCAGGTTGACCACGCCGCGCGGGATTCCCGCCTCCTGGCAGACCTTGACGAGGTGGTAGGCGCTCATCGGCGTGTCGGAAGCGGGCTTGATCACCACGGTATTGCCACAGACCAGCGCCGGCATAAGCTTCCACGAGGGAATCGCCATCGGGAAGTTCCAGGGCGTGATGAGGGCGCAGGCCCCGACCGGCATGCGCATCGACATGGCGTATTTGTTGGGAAGCTCGGAAGGAACCGTCTTGCCGAACATCCGCCGGCCCTCGCCCGCGGTGTAGTAGGCGATGTCGATCCCTTCCTGCACATCGCCGCGCGCCTCTTTCAGGACCTTTCCCATCTCGCGCGTCATCTCGCGCGCGTATTCATCCTTCTTCCGGACCAGGATTTCGCCGACCTTGTAGAGGTACTCGGCGCGCTTGGGGGCGGGCGTAAGGCGCCATTTCTTGAAGGCATCGCGCGCCGCCTGCACCGCGTTCTCCACGTCGGCGGCATCGCTGTCCTGGAAGAAGCCGACGATCTCGCTCGTATCGGCGGGATTGCGGTTTTCGAACTGCTTCCCCGAACCCGAAGTCACCCATTCGCCGTTGATGAAATTCCGGTAGGTCTTCGCTTCGGCCATGGTTTCCTCAGCCTTCCCGCCCGCCGGGCAGACGCGTAGATTATCTCGTTTGTTTTATAAGAATTGCGGAGGGAACCCTATCAGAGGCGGGAAAGCGTGTCAAGGATTCGGAAGGCGGGTAGCGGCTGCAAACTTTCCGGGTCGGAATGTGGTCAGGGCCCGAGTGCGAGGTTAGTCTCTTGTTACGGCAAAAAAAAACGCCCGGCAGCCGGTGCGGGCGATTTTGCTCTCTCTCGTTTAAGGTGGGGGGGTAAGGGCAGGCATTTTGCGTGGATTGCCTGCATCGGCTGCCGGATCTTCTTTTCCGACTCAGGAAGTACTGGAAGGGTTTAATCTTCGCTTCCTGAACTGTGCCCGCCTATATAGCAAACCTTTTGCCACCTTCACCACTCGATTCTTGGAACATCACCTTACTAGCACACCGAACAAGAGTTAGAAAAGAAATCAGGGCGCACTGTTCCGGCCTCGACGGCGCCTCGTTCCGTCCATTTTGGCGCACTGTGTCCTCAGGCGGTCTCGAAAGCGGGATGATTGATGCGGAAATTGCGGAGGGTAATCAGCCGACGCGCTTCCTGAGCTCGCGGATCTTGGAGGCGACTTCGCGGTAATTGGAGTTCACGCCGTAAACTTCCGAGAAGAGCGACAGGGCCTGGGAGTACTCGCCACGCTCCGCGTGGAGCTCCCCCAGGTCGTAGCGCAATCCCTGGCACTTCTCCTCGTGGTGCGGGCCGGAGTCCAGCGCCTTGCGGTACCACTTCACGGCGAGCTCCGACATCCCTTTCTCCCGGAAGCAGATTCCCAGAATGCTGCAGCATTCCAGGAAAAGCTTGGGATCGCGGGATGCATACTGGAACTCCCCGATGGCCTCGTCGAGAAGCCCCATCTCCTTGTAGGCGATCCCCAGGTTGTAGCGGGTCTCGTAATCTTCCTCCTCGACCTGCTGATCCACTTTCTTGCGGAAGGCCTTGAAGATCTCGTCGATTCCCACCTCTTCCTTGGGGGATAGATGGGACAGGGGATCTCCGGAAGTCCCGGGCGTGCTGTCGACGGCGTGCGCGTTCAGCTCCGCCGCGAGATCGAAGAAACCGTCATCGGGCCGGATCTCCGCGCCTGCCTGGGCGCCTGGAGATGGATCTCGCCCGCCCCCCTTGAAAGCGAGCTCCACGTCCATATCGAGATCGCCTCCGGTGACCGGCAGCGGCGATCCTTCGCTTGCTTTCGGCTTCTGCATCGTTGTCTTGAGGCGCTCGACCTCGGGGTGCTCGGGCGCCATCGATTCCAGATCCTTGAGGATCGCTTCGGCCTCCTCCTTGAGGCCCTGGCGCATGGAGAACTCGAGCTGGCTGATCCGATCGCTCAGCGCGGCCTCGTCGGTTGCCGTCGCGTCGTTGTCATCCACCAGGTCGATGGCCATCTCTTCTTCGGGAGCGTCGAGATCGATGTCCAGGGATTCTTCGTCCGACGCGGCCGCCGCGGCAGGAACCCCGCGTTTCTCAGCGGGCTGCGCGGCGGAGCGCAGCGGCGTGGGAGAAGGCGCGGAGGCCGATACGCCGGGATCGAGGTCTCTCGCCTGCTCTTCCCACTCGGATGCCTTTTCCTCGTCTCCCTTGCCGCGCAGGATGCCGGCGACCTTCATGCAGATGACCGCCGCTTCCGGCTTCCGGCTTTCCTCCACCAGGACTTCCTTCATTTTTCCCAGCGAAGGGACATGGTCCGGATAGCGGTCGAGGATCGTCTGCAGCTGCTCGCGCGCCTTGGCGACGAGTCCGTACTTGAGGAAAACCTCCGCCTCCGTGAAATGCTCGCTCAGGAATTCCTCGTCGACCTCGGGCTTGGCGACGTCGCTGCGCATCTCCTGGATGACGCTCTTGCCCGAGTAGGCGGCGTCCTGCTCCTCGATCCCCTCCATGTCGATCTCGTCATCGATCGGCACCGGGTCGCCGATCAGGGAGTCCCGAGCCTCCAGCGACAAATCGAGCGGCTCTTCGTCCGCCTCGAGCTCCACGACTTTCTCCAGCTCGTCGAGCGACGGAACGAGCGCTTCCTCTGCGGAGGCTTCCCCCGCGTCGCCCTGGCGCGGCCGGTGCTCCTCCACCTTGGGGCGCAGCGCGCCGGCCACGGCGCTCTCCGGCGCCAGGTCCTGCAGCCGGTCCAGAAGCTCGGCCACCTTGTCCCATGCGCCATGGCCGGCATGCAGCTCCGCCAGACGCTCGAGGGCCGAGACCATTCCTTCGCGCGCCGAGGCTTCGGTCCAGACCGCCAGGATCTTCTCCAGGATGCCGGCGTTGTCCGGCGAAAACCCGAGCCCCGACTCCAGCAGCGCCGCGCTGCGCTGCGGTCCGAGGGCCTGGGCCTCCTGGGCCGCCGCCAGCAGCCTGTCGGAGGCCTTGCCCGTCTCCTGGCGGGACGCCAGGAAGCGCGCCTCGGTTTCCATGAGAGAGACGCGCGCCTCACCCGCGGAGGCCGTCGCAAGCAGCTTCTGGAACGCGTCCGGCTTTCCCGCCCCCAGGTAGGCCTCTCCGAGGAGCTGCAGGTAGCGCTGGTTCCCCGGCTCCCCCTTGTGCAGAGATTCCAGGGCGCTCAGCGCCTCTCCTGGATGCTTGCCGGCCGCCTGCAGCAGCTCGGCCATCTGGCCGAGGACTTCGGGGTGCGACGGCTGCAGGCGCGAGGCCTTCTGCAGCACCTTGAGCGCTTCCTCCGACATGGCGCGCTTTTTCAGCTCCGCCACTACCGCGAGATAGCCCTCGCAGGCCTCGGCCACGTCCCCTTCCTTCGCATGGATTTCGGCCACGAGCAGCCGCACCTTCACGTTGGCGGGCTCGATGGCCAGCACTTTGCCGTAAAGGTCCAGGGCCTTTTCACGCAGGCTCGACTTGAGGCATTGCTCCGCCAGCGCCACGAGCTGCGTGCGCGCCTCGCTCGTCATCCCCTGTTTGGCGTACATGTCGGCCAGGCGCTCGTTGGCCTCGAGGTGCGCCGGCTCCAGCTTCGTGATCTTCTTGTACATGGCGATGGCCTTCAGGTGAAAACCGTCGCCGGCGTAGAAGTCGGCGATCCGCATGAACTGCTTGATGCCTTCCTTGTTGCGGCGCAGGCGGACGTAGAGATCGCCGATCCGGTTGATGGTGTTAACGTCGCGCGGGTTGTCGTCGGAGAGGACCAGGTAGTGCTTGATGGCGTCTTCCAGCTTCCCCTGACGCACCAGCTTGTCGGCGGTCTCCAGGACCTTTGCGCGGTTCAGCGCCAACTCAGTCCTCCCCTTCGAGCAGGCAGGGTTGGGTCCAGGAGAAAGTGCGCCGGTGCAGCGGCGAGGGACCGATGTCGCCGAGCGTCCGGCGATGCTCCTCGGTTCCGTACCCCTTGTTCCGGTGGAAGCGATAGGCGGGAAACTGATCGTCGAAGGCGCGCATCATCTCGTCCCGGAACACTTTCGCCAGAATGGAGGCGGCGGCAATCGACGGGCTGCGTGCGTCGCCGTGGATGAGGCTCAGCTGTCGCAAGGGAACCGCGGGAAGACGGACGGCGTCGATCAGCAAAGCGTCGGGGACGGTCGGCAGGGCCGCCACCGCATCGCGCATGGCGACCAGGGTCGCCTGGAAGACGTTTATCTCATCCACGACTTCCGCCTCGGCAACGCCGAACCCGTAAGCGACGGCGGAGAGCACGATGTGACCGAACAGGCCGCGGCGCCTCTCCTCGGTGAGCAGCTTGGAGTCCTTCACGCCCCGCAGCCGGCAGCCGCGATCCAGGATGACCGCGGCCGCGACGACCGGGCCCGCGAGAGAGCCCCGGCCCACCTCGTCCACTCCGGCGATGAGGCCGCAGCCGTCGCGTCGCAGGGCGTTTTCGTGGGTCCAGCGCACGACGAGCGCTTCCCCGCCCTAGACGTATTTCTTCTCGGCGATCCGGGCCGCTTTCCCGCGCCGCTCGCGCAGGTAGAAAAGCTTGGCGCGGCGCACGCGACCCTGGCGCGCCACTTCCACCTTGTTCAGGATCGGGGAGTGCAGCGGAAAGATCCGCTCGACCCCGACGCCATCGGAGATCTTGCGAACCGTGAAGGAAGCATTGACCCCGCCGCCACGGCGCGCGATCACCATCCCTTCGAAGACCTGGATGCGCTCCTTCTCCCCTTCCCTCACCTTGACGTGCACCTTCACCGTGTCGCCCACGGAGAACACGGGGGCCTTCTCCCGCAGCTCCCTGGCTTCCACCATTTTCACCCAGTCCATGACGCTTCTCCGCAGCTTGGTTGTGACGAACGCTCGAGCCTGCTCAACTTCCGGAATCATTCTGCGACGCCCGGATCAGGTCCGGACGCTTCTGCTCGGTGGCTTCCAGCGCCTTGCGCGCGCGCCAGCGGGCGATCTCGGCATGGTTGCCGGACAGCAGCACCTCGGGAACCGCGTGCCCTCGGAACACCGGCGGCCGCGTGTATTGCGGATATTCGAGAGCGCCGGCGGAGAAGGAATCCTCCAGGGCGCTCGCCGAGCTCCCCAGCACCCCGGGCACCAGCCGCGAGACCGCATCCAGAATCACCATCGCAGGCAGCTCGCCCCCCGTCAGCACGTAGTCGCCGATCGAGATCTCCTCGTCGCACAGGAACTCCCGCACCCGCTCGTCGACTCCCTCGTAGCGCCCGCAGACGAGGATCATGCGGTCGAGATCGCGCGCCAGGGACCAGGCACGCTGCTGGCTGAAAGGCGCCCCCTGCGGGCTCATCAGGATGACCCGGCTGCGGGCCGCGGGATGCCGCTTCTGGATGTCTTCCACGGCCTCGAAAATCGGCTCGGGCATCAGGACCATGCCTCCCCCGCCGCCGTAGGGGGTGTCATCCACCTGACGGTGCCGGTCATGCGTGTACTCGCGCAGGTCGTGCACCCGCACCTCAAGGAGTCCCTTCTCGCGACCGCGCTTCAGGATGCTCTCGTTGAGCGCGCCCGCGAGGATGCCTGGAAACAGAGTCACCACGTCAAATTGCATCGAGATCCAGCAGCCCTTCGGGGGGGTCGATCTCGATGAGCCCGGCGGTGAGATCGACGCGTGTGCAAATCGTGCGGGCGAACGGAATCAGGAATTCGTGATCCCTTTCTCCCCGGACCATGAGGAGGTCGGTCCCGCCGGTCGGAACGATGTCCACCACTTTTCCCAGGAGGCGATCTCCCGGCGCCCGGACCTCCAGTCCCACGAGGCGGAAAATATAATAGGTGCCCTCGGGGAGGTCAACCAAATCCTTACTTTGTAGGTAGATATCCGAGCCTGCGAGGGGCTGGAGCAGGCCGGGATCGGCGATTCCCGACAGGCTCAAGACCACCCGATCCCGATAGCACTCGACCGTCCCCAGGATGCGATCCTCGGTCGACCCGGGCCGGGCAAAGCGCAGCACCTGGCCGGGGTGGAACGGGCTTTCCGAGCCGGGAGCCAGCCGGGCTGTCAGCAAACCTTTGGCGCCCCGGATGCGGACGTTTCGGGCCACCTGCACCCACTTGCCGGGATCCTGGCTTCCCTCCACCCCTATTCCAGGATCCGCAGCAGAGCCCGGCAGCCCAGCTTCTCGCCGGCGAGGCTCACCAGCGAGCGCAGGGCGCGAGCCGTCCTTCCCTGGCGCCCGATAACCTTTCCCATGTCATCCGGATCGACCCGTAGCTCGACGACGATCGTGTCGGACCGGGAGGCTTCGCTCACCTGGACTTCTTCCGGATGGTCCACGAAGGATCGGACCAGAAGCCCCACCATCCCCGACACTGCTCCGCTTCGCCGGTCGCGCATCACCCTTTCCGTTTCAGGCCTGGGCGACGCGGGCCCGCTCAATCAGCTTGCGGACCGTGTCCGAGGCCCGCGCTCCCTTGCGGATCCAGGCCTCGGCGCGCGCCACGTCCATCTTGATCACCGACGGACGGGGCTTGGGATCGTAGTGCCCGAGCGATTCGATGAAATCGCCGCCAGGCCGCAGCTGCGAGTCCGAAACCACGATGCGATAAAAAGGCTTGCTGCGCGTCCCGGCGCGCCGCAGTCGAATCTTCACCATTCCGGTTTTCCTCCTCCTCGTTGCGTCCCCGCGGGGACGGCTATCTCCTGAAGTTGCGGGCCAGGGACTTGAGCGAAGGGCCGCCGCCCCCGCTGAACATCTTCATCATCTTGCGCGCCTGCTTGAACTGCCGCAGCAGCTCGTTGACCTCCTGAACCGAGGTGCCCGAGCCTTTCGCGACGCGCAGGCGGCGACGGCCGTCGAGCACCTGCGGCGAGCGGCGCTCCTCGGGCGTCATCGAGCGGATGATCGCCTCGGTACGGGTCATCTTCTTCTCGTCCACTCCCTGCTCGGGCATCGGGACCCCGGGGATCATCCCGAGGATCTCCTTCATCGAGCCCATGCGCCGGATCTTTCCCATCTGCTCCAGAAAATCCTCGAGCGTGAACTGCTGCTTGCGCAGCTTGCGCTCGAGCGATTCCGCCTCGCCTTCCTGGAAGGTCTCCTGCGCCTTTTCGACCAGGCTGAGCACATCGCCCATGCCGAGGATCCTGGAGGCCATGCGATCGGGGTGGAAGACCTCGAGATCGGCGGGCTTCTCGCCGGTTCCCGCGAACTTGATCGGCACGCCGGTCACGCTGCGCACCGACAGCGCGGCCCCGCCGCGCGCGTCGCCGTCCAGCTTGGAGAGGATGATCCCGGTCAGCTTCACCTTGCGATGGAACTCCTGGGCGCTGCGCACGGCATCCTGGCCCGACATGGCATCGGCCACGTAGAGGACCTCGGTCGGCCGGACCCTCTCGACGATCCGCAGCAGCTCCTCCATCAGCTCCCGATCGATCTGCAGCCGGCCCGCGCTGTCCACCAGCAGGAAGTCGCATCCCGCCTGGCGCGCCGCGTAGATGGCGTGCGCGGCCAGCTCGATCGGATCGTTCCCGGCCTCGTCGAAGCAGCGCACTTCGACGCCGCGCGCCACGGTGGCGAGCTGCTCGCGGGCCGCCGGGCGGCGTACGTCGACCGAGACCAGCATCGGCCGGTGGCCGCGCTCCTTGAGGTATTTCCCCAGCTTCCCCGCGGTCGTCGTCTTGCCCGATCCCTGCAGGCCGCACAGCACCATGGTCGTCGGTGGCATGGAAGAGGTCTTGAGTCCCTGCCCGGGGCCGGCGAGCAGTGCTTCCAGCTCCTCCCGCACGATTCCGACCAGGTGCTGGCCCGGCGTGAGGCTTTTCAGCACCGCCTCTCCAACCGCGCGCTTCTTCAGGCGCGCCAGGAAATCCTGCGCCACCTGCACATTGACGTCGGCCTCGAGGAGCGCCAGGCGGACTTCGCGGATCCCTTCCTCGACCAGGGCCTCGTTGAGATGGCCCTGGCCCCGGAGGCGGCGCAGCACCCCCTGAATCCTGTCGCTGAACTGCTGGAACATGTTCCGTCCGCGGGAATCGTCGATCGAGGAAACAGCGGATTTTAGGGCTTCCGCTGAAGGCATGTCAACGCGGGGCGGCTTTTGGGAGGGATCGGGGCCTCAGACCAGCGAGAGGATGTGGCCCATCTTCTCCTTCTTCGTCTTCAGATAGCGCAGGGTGGCGTCGGAAGGGGGCACTTCGAGAGGCACCCGCTCCACGATTTCGAGACCATATCCCTTCAGGGCGATGAACTTGACCGGATTGTTGGTCAGCACCCGCAGCCGCCGCGCCCCCAGGTCGCGCAGGATCTGCGCCCCGATTCCATACTCGCGGTAATCGGCCTTGAAGCCGAGGCTGTGGTTGGCCTGCACCGTGTCCTCGCCCCGGTCCTGCAGCTCGTAGGCGCGCAGCTTGTTGACCAGCCCGATGCCGCGCCCTTCCTGCCGGAGATAGACCAGGATTCCCCGGCCTTCCCGCGCGATGAACTCGAGAGCCTTCTCGAGCTGGGCCCCGCAATCGCAGCGCGTCGAGCCGAAGACATCCCCGGTGAGGCACTCGGAGTGGACCCGCACCAGGACCGGCTCGCCCGGCACGATCTTCCCCATCACCAGGGCGAGGTGGTTCTTGGGCTCGATGTCGCTCTCGTAGGCGATGATCTTGAAGTCGCCGTAGCGCGTCGGCAGCTTGGGCTGCGCCACGCGGCGCACCAGCCGCTCGTTCTGCAGGCGGTAGCGGATCAGCTCGGCGATGGTCAGGATCCGGATGCGGTGGCGGCGCGAGAACTTCAGAAGATCGGGCAGGCGCGACATCGTCCCGTCCTCCTTGAGAATCTCGCAGATCACCCCCGCCGGCGCCAGACCGGCCATGCGCGCCAGATCGACCGCCGCCTCGGTCTGCCCGGCCCGCTTGAGCACTCCGCCGTCGCGCGCCCTGAGAGGAAACATGTGGCCCGGACGGGCCAGATCGGAGGGGCGGGCGCGCGGGTCGACGGCCACCCGGATCGTCTCGGCGCGATCCGCCGCCGATATCCCGGTCGACACCTTGCGGCGCGCTTCGATGCTGACGCAGAAAGCGGTCTGGTAATTGGAGGTGTTCTCCTCGACCATGAGAGGGATGTCGAGGTCGGCGAGCCGCTGGGCCGTCATCGGCAGGCAGATCAGCCCCCGCCCGAAGCGCGCCATGAAGTTGATGGCGTCGGGCGTGATCTTCTCCGCGGCGAGCGTCAGATCGCCTTCGTTCTCACGATCCTCGTCGTCCACGACGATCACCATCCGCCCCGCGGCGATGTCGGCGACCGCCTCCTCCACCGTGGCGAAACCGGCCGCGGCAGGGGTGGAGCGGCGTGTTTCACGTTGACGAGGGGTCTTCGTTGAGCGGCCTGAGGCCTTGGTTGAGCGGCCTGAGGCCTTGCTTGGGCGGCCTGAGGCCTTCGTTGAGAGGCCTGAGGCCTTGGTCGGGCGGCCTGAGGCCTTGGTCTCGCGGGCTGAGGGTTTCGACCCGCGGCCCGAAGGGGCCTTCGACTGGCGCGAGGCCTGGCGTCGCTTCGTCATTTTCCCTCCTGCCTCGTCGCTCCGGCGTAAGGTCCCAGGAGACTTTCCAGATATTTGGCCACCAGATCGACCTCCACATTGAGGCGTCGCGGGGCGGCCCATTCGCCGAGCGTCGTCTGTTCCAGCGTATGGGGAATCAGCGCCACTTCGAAGTCCGCTCCCCGTAGGGAGGCCACCGTCAGGCTGACGCCGTCGAGCGCGATCGAGCCTTTCGACACCAGGTAGCGCTCCAGCCCCGGCGGAAGGCTGACCCGAATGCGCCGGCCGCTTCCCTCAGGACGCACCTCCGTCAGCATGCCCACCCCGTCGACATGTCCTTGCACCAGGTGGCCGCCGAGACGGTCGGCGAGGCGCAGGGCCCGCTCCAGGTTCAAGCGGGCGCCGGGCTGTTTCTCACCGAGACAGGTCCGCTGCATCGTCTCCGGAGAGATTTCCACCTCGAACCAGTCCGGGCCCCGCTGGACCGCTGTCAGGCAGGCTCCATCCACCGAGATGCTTTCGCCCGCCGACAGCTCGCCGGACAGACCGGCACAGGCGATTCGGGCCGTCGCTCCGCCGCCATGCGAAGCCAGGCTCCGCAGCGTGCCCACGCGCTCCGTCAGTCCAGTGAACATGCCGCAGCCCGCGCCGTATCGGGAGATCCCAGGCGCCCTTCCACCAGAAGATCTTCTCCCACGGGGCGCCAGCTCCATTCATGGATCGATTCGGCGTCGGAGAGCCCCGCGGCGGCGAACCCGTCGAAAACTCCCTTCGACCCGCCTCCCAGAATCTTCGGGGCGATGAACAGCGCCACCGCGTCGGCCGACCTCGATCGCAGGACGCTGCCCAGCACTCCACCGCCTCCTTCCACCAGGACGGAAAGGATCCGCCGCTTGCCGAGATCGGTGAATACTGCTTCAAGATCGAGCCCGGTTTCGGCGCCTGCCACCTCCACGACCTCCACTCCGGCGCGCTTCTCCAGGACGTGGTGCTGCGGACCTTTTCCGGTGCCGGTATAAATGAGCGTCTTTCCGCCGTCTTCCCCCGACAAGGCGCGCGCACCCGTCGGGGTCCGGAGGCGCGAATCGAGGATCACCCGTACCAGAGACTTGCCCGGCCAGGCGCGCGCCGTCAGGCGCGGATCATCGGCGAGGATGGTCCCCACTCCCACCAGGATCGCATCGTGAGCCGCGCGCAGCCGATGCGCCTCGGTACGCGCTTCCGGCGAGGTGATCCAGCGTGATTCTCCCGCGGCGGTGGCGATGCGGCCGTCCAGTGTCATCCCCGCCTTGAGGGTCACGAAGGGGCGGCCGGTCGTGACGAACTTCACGAACTTCTCATTGAGGCGCGCCGCCTCATCGCGCAGGAGGCCGTACAGAATCTCCACGCCCGCCCCCCGCAGCCTTTCGAAGCCGCGCCCGTTGACGCGCGGATCGGGATCCAGCATGCAGGCGACGACGCGATGCACGCCCGACCGGATGACCGCCTCCACGCAGGGCGGGGTAAGTCCGTGGTGGACGCACGGCTCCAGGTTGACGTAGAGAACCGCGCCGCGCGCTGCCTCGCCGGCAGCCGCCAGTGCCTCGATCTCGGCGTGGGGATCGCCGGCCCGCCGGTGGAAGCCCTGCGAGAGAATGCGCCCCTCTTTGACGACCATGGCGCCGACCATCGGATTGGGGCTGGTACGCCCCTCGCCATGGCGCGCCAGCTCCAGGCAGGCGGCGAGATAGTGCCGGTGAATTGCTTCGTCGCCTTCGCTCATGCGATGTCGCGCTCCTCGAACATGCCGTCCACATAGGCGTCGGGATCGAATTCCAGAAGGTCCTCGACCGCCTCGCCGACACCCACCCAGCGCAGCGGGATCCCGACGTCGCGCGCGATCCCCAGCGCCACGCCTCCCTTGGCGGTGCCGTCCAGCTTGGTCAGGACCAGACCGGTGACCCCCACCGCGTCCAGGAAGCGCCTCGCCTGGGCGACCCCGTTCTGTCCCGTGGTGGCGTCGAGCACCAGGAGGACCTGGTGCGGCCCTTCCGGGACGCGCTTGCGGATCACCCTCACCACCTTCTCCAGCTCCTGCATCAGCGGCTCGGCCGTATGCAGACGTCCGGCGGTGTCGATGATCAGGAAGTCGCACTTGCGCGCCACCGCCGCCTCCACCGAATCGAAGACGACGGCCGAAGGATCGGCCCCTTCCCGATGGCGGATCAGATCCACATCGGCACGCTCGGCCCAGATGCTGATCTGCTCGACGGCGGCGGCCCTGAAGGTGTCGGCGGCGCACAGCAACCCGCGCCGTCCCTCCCGCGCCCAGCGCGCCGCGAGCTTCCCGGCGGTGGTGGTCTTACCGCCGCCGTTCACCCCGACCAGCAGCACCACCTCGGGTCCCGACGCGGGACGGGTCGCACTGGGGCGTGCGCTGCCCTGCAGGATCCCCTTGAATTCGCTGCGCACCAGATCCACCAGATCTCCCCAGCGGGAGATCTCCCGTCCCGAGGCGTTGCGGCGCAGCGATCGGATTACTTCGGAGGTGAGGGCGGGGCCTACATCGGACAGCAGGAGCAGCTCTTCGACCCGCTCCAGCAACGGAGCGTCGACCTTGGCGGGTCCGTGGACGAGGTCCCGGATTTTCCCGGAGAGCGCCTCGCGCGTCTTGCCGAGGCCGCGGAACAGCCTTCCGAACGCGCCGGGCCTCGACGGTGGCCCCTGGCCGCGCTCCTCGGCAGCCATGGACCCTAACTCCGGCTGGAGACCGCGGGATCTCCGAGTGCTTCCTTGGCCTTGACCGCCTCCGGGCTCGCCGGATCCAGGGCAATGACCTTCTCGAAGCTCTTGCGCGCCTCCTCGCGGCGCCCCGACTGCAGCAGGGCCTGGCCCAGACCGTAGTATCCCCGCGCATACTTCGGGTTGGCTTCCACGGCGCGGCGGAACGTCTGCTCCGCCTCGGAGGCTCGCTTCTCATCCAGCTGAATGGTGCCGAGGTTATAGAGGACCAGTTCCGGGTGAGGATAGGTGGTGTCCTTCAGGCATTCCTGGAAGACTTTCTGCGCCTCGGCGGGACGTCCGGTCTTCAAATAGACGGCCCCGAGAGTGTTGCGCGCGTCGGTGAGATAGTTGTTCAGCTTCAGCGCTTCCTTCAAGGACTTTTCGGAGTTCTCGAAATCACTCAGGTAGAGGTAGACGGTGCCGAGGAAGGCGTGCACCTCGGCGTTTTTCGGGTCCTTGTCCAGAGCCTGCTTGGCGTGGGTGATCGCATCCTGGTTCTTTCCCTGGCTGAAGTCGAGCTGCGAGAGGCGGAACAGGCCCTCCGCCTGGCGCGACTCCTCCTTGACTTTGGCGCCCTGATCGGAAGCACAGCCTGCCGCGCCCAGGAGGACGAGCGCCGCGATGACGACCCGCGTTCGCTTGCGCAGAATCATGATGTTGGCTCCGGATGAAGTGCCAGGAGTGAAGCCGCCGAAACGGCGATGCAGCCTGTCATTCTAGGAAGGGTCGGCCGCCATGTCAAAAGCGCCCGGACTAACGGTTTCCCTTCAGGAGGGCGCGCAGGCGCCCGAGCATGCCGCCGCCCGGCTCCGGCGGCTCGGCCTCGGGGACCTCCCAGGGTTCCCAGTCCAGCCCGTCGCAAACCGTCTTGGGCACCTCGCTCACCATCGCCAGGGCGCGCTCCGGCCCCACGATCTCCGCCGCGGCGGCGCGGGCCTCGGAGAGCACCGGCGGCCGGTACACGGTGTCGTGCGCGTCGGAGGAGATGATGTGCGTCAGGTTCTTCTCCAGCATCTCGAGCGAGTATTCGCGCGCCTTCTGGCCGAAGCCCCCCAGCAGCGACGCCGCGGTGAGCTGCGTGAGGCAGCCGAGGCGGACCATGTTCTCCAGGCGTGAGATGTCGGCGGTGAAATAGCCGATGCGCTCCGGATGCGCCAGCACCGGCGTCACGCCCGCCAGCTTGAGCTGGAAGATGGTTTCCTCCGGACGGATGGGAACCTGCTGGTACGGAAGCTCGAGGAGAACGTAGCGTCCCATGCCGTTGATCGTGGTGACCTGGCCATCTTTCAGTCTCAAGGCCACGTCCATCGTGCAGTAGACCTCCGCCCCCTCGACAATCTCGATCTCCAGGCCGGCCTCGCGGATGGCGGCGCGCAGGTCGAGCAGCTTCTCCCGGATCACCGGGGGAGGATTGTCGTACTGACCCGGCTTCTGGTGGGGCGTGGCCACCAGGGTGGAAACCCCGTCGGCGAGGGCGACGCGGCAGAACTCGAGCGATTGCTCGAGGCTCTCCGAGCCGTCGTCGATGCCGGGGAGAACGTGGCAATGGAGATCGACCATCATCGGCTCACTCCCAGATCTCTTCATCTTTGAGCGGGCGCTGCATCAGCTGCGCCAGCGCGTCCTTCGCGGTGATCTTTCCCTGCAGCAGGGCTGCCACGCCGGTGGTGATCGGCATGTCCACACCGTGGCGTTTCGCCAGCAGCAGCGCCGCGGTCGTCGTCGGAACGCCTTCCGCCACCATCTTCATGCCGGCAAGCGCCTGCTCGAGCGTCTTTCCCTCGCCAAGCTTGACCCCGACCGATCGGTTGCGGCTCAGCCGGCCCGTGCAGGTCAGCACCAGATCCCCCATGCCCGCAAGTCCGGCGAAGGTGGAAGCGGATCCGCCGCAGGCAACTCCGAGCCGGGTGATTTCCGACAGCCCCCGGGTCATCAGCGCGGCGGTGGTGTTGGAACCGTAGCCCAGGCCTTCCACGACGCCGGCCGCCAGCGCGATCACGTTCTTCAGAGCACCGCCGAGCTCTACGCCGATTCGGTCGCGGTTGGTGTAGAAGCGGTAAGGACCGTGGCTCAGCGCCTCCTGCAGCTTCTCCCCTTCTTCCGCCTCGGGAATGCCGAGAACTCCGGCGGTAGGATCCCCCCGGGCGACTTCCCGGGCAAATCCGGGTCCTCCGAGCGCCGCAATGGTCGCGGGGGCGGGCTGCATCACCTCGGCGGCCACTTCCGACATCCTCATGCCCGTGTCCGGCTCGATCCCTTTGGTCGCCACGATCAGCGCCGCGCCGCGGGTGAGGTGCGGCGCCGCCTCGGCGAACAATGCCCGGCAGTAACGCGCCGGGACCACCCAGACGATCCGCGACGCACCGGCCAGCACGCGAGAGAGATCATGGCTCGGATGGATCCGGGCGGGGAGCGGGAAGTCGGGAAGGTAGGTGCGATTCTCCCCCGTGGACTCGATCTCCCGAACCCGCTCCCGGTCGTGGGCCCACAGATCGACCTCGAAGCCCGCCCGCGCCAGGTGCAGCGCCAGGGCCGTGCCCCAGCTTCCCGCTCCGACCACCGCTACCGGCTTCGCCATTCCTCTCACCCTCGCCTCTCGCCGATGCGCGGCTCCGTGCCGGTCAGCAGACGCGTCATGTTATCCCGATGCCGGAGAATTACGAGCAGCGCGCACACCCAGCCCGCGATCTGGGCGGCCGCCGGAGAATCCCGCAGGAAAAGCGCGATCGGCAGCGCCAGGGATCCGGCCAGGGACCCGGCCGACACTCTCCGGGTCAGCGCGATGACCAGAAGGAAAGCGCCTGCCGCCGCCAGCGCCGCGTAAGGGTCGACGATCAGGAACGCTCCCAATCCGGTCGCCACCCCTTTGCCGCCGCGAAACGCGAGATAGAGCGGGAAGACGTGCCCCAAGGTGGCGGCGCATCCGGCCACGGCCGCTCCCTCCGGACCGAGAAGGCAGCGGCCGGCCCACGCCGCGAGCGCCCCCTTCGACGCATCCAGCATGAGAGTGGCGATCCCGGCGCCCGGCCCCAGGGATCGCGCCACGTTGGTCGCTCCGATGTTGCCGCTGCCGCTGCGGCGCACGTCCACGCCCAGGGCCTTGCCCAAGAGCAGCCCGAACGGAATCGATCCGAGCAGGTAAGCTGCCAGCAGGATCGCCCCCAGCGTCGCCGGGCTCGCCGTCATGCTGCCGCCCCTCCGAGGAGCGGGAATTCTGCCAGAATCTCGTGGCGTGCCCCCTGCGGCCCCAGAGTGCTGCGAAACAAAATGAAGCGATCGACCGGAATCGCGGCGCCCGCCAGTCCGGCAGGCAGCTCCGGAAGCGCAGGAACGCGACGGGCCGATTCCCCGAACCGCCCCAGCGTCAGGTGGGGTGAGAAAGGACGAGACTCGCGCACGAAGCCTGCCGATTCGGCTTTCCCATCGATCCAGGCGGCCACCCTCGCCAGCGGCTCCGTCCCCGAAAGCGCCACGAATAGAACGCGCGGCCGACCCCGGGAAGAGAAGCATCCCAGATGGTCCGGCGCGCAGAGAAACGAAGCGAAGGGCGCGCCCGGAGCCAGATGATCGCACAGCGCAATGACTCGATCCTGGGAGGTCTCGCCGAGGAAGCGCAGCGTCAGATGAATCCCCTCGGGCTTCGACCAGCGGAGGTCTGGAAGCAGCGCCTGCAGCGAAGACTGCAGCCGGCCGAGTTCGTCGCGCATCGGCCGAGGAATCTCCACCGCGATAAAGAGACGCACTCAGGCGCTTCGACCGCGCGCCGCGCGCAGCAGAGCTCGTCGAACCTGATCCAGCGCCAGGGCGGCCGCGTGCGTCCGCACCTTCTCCCGATTTCCCGGCAGCAGCCAGCGCCGGTGCCGCGCGCCGCCTGGATAAACGACGGCGATGTGCACCGTGCCGACGGGACGCTCGCGCGATCCACCTCCCGGTCCGGCGATTCCGGTCACTGAGACGCCCAGCGCCGTCTCGAACAGCGCGGCAGCGTTTCGCGCCATGGCGCGGGAAGTTTCGGCGCTCACGGCGCCGCGGCGCTTCAGGATTTCGGGAGACACCGACAAGAGCCGCCGCTTCGCGGCGTCATCGTAGCACACGGCCGCGCCCGCAAAGACGCTCGACGAGCCGGGAACGCGGGTCAGGCGCGCGCCGACCAGGCCGGCGGTGCAGGATTCGGCGGCCGCCAGGCGCCATCGCCGCCGCCGCAGCAGCTTCATGACGACTTCCTCCAGCGCCTCGCCTCGCGTCGAGACCAGATCTTCCCCTAAGACCCGCTCCATCCTTTTCCGGCAGGCGTCAGTCCGGCGCGCCGCCCCGGCACCGCGCGCCCACAGCTGGATCACGACCTCGCCCGGTGAGGCCAGCGTGCTGACCTCCACTTCGGGAAAACGGCGCGCCACTCGTGCAATGCGTGCATCGATGAGTGACTCCCCCACGCCGGCCGTGCGCAGCGTGGCCGATGCCGGACGGGTGCCGGCGATCCGACGCAGCCGCGGGGCCACGGCGGAGAGCATCGCGGCCATCTCGCGAAACACTCCGGGCAGGACGATCACCCAGCCGCGGCCGTCGGCGAGCCAGATCCCCGGCGCGCTGCCCGCCGCGTTGGCCAGCGGCCGGGTGCCGGCAGGGAACAGCGCCTGGGAGGCGTGCGCCGGTGTGAAGCGGATGCGGTAGCGCCGGCACCAGCGCCGGACGGCGGATTCCGCGCTCCGGTTGCGGCGCAATGGCACGCCGAGCAGGCGCGCCAGCGCCTCGCGGGTGCGGTCGTCCCGGGTCGGACCAATGCCGCCGGTCGCCACGACGAGGGGGCCGCACGATCGCGCATGCCCGAACGCCGCGGCGATGGCGTCGGTGTCATCGCTCACGACCTGGCGCGAGACCACCTCCAGCCCCATCGACGGGAGATGGGAAAGCAGCCATTCGCTATGAGTTTCCCGAGCTCCCGGACGAAGCAGCTCGCTGCCGATCGCGATCAGGCTGGTTTTCAAGCGCAGGCTCCTCCAAAGCGGCGATGGCGGCGACCAGCTCGCGGGAGAAGGTCTCGATGGCCGCGCGATCGCGACGGCCGCGCTCCGTCGCGACAAATCGCAGCGGCTCGCCGAAGCGCACCGAGACCGGCGCCGGAGACGGGAACTTGCCGCCAATCGGAAGCGATTCGAAGGCGCCGCGGATGCACGCCGGGACGACCGGCGCCCCCGAGAGGGCCGCCATGAGAGCCGCCCCCTGCTTCGCGTCCTTGAGGATGCCGTCCGAGCTGCGGCCTCCCTCGGGAAAAATGCCGACCACCTGGCCGCGCTTCAGGCAACCGAGGGCCAGCTTGATGGCCCGCGCCTCCTCCTCGCGCCGGACGGGAATCGTTTCCATGCCCCAGTAGAACCAGCGCAGCCGCCACCAGTCGTACATCTCACGCAGGACGATGAAGTGGATTTTCCGCGGACAGGCCGACCCCAGGACGATGGGATCCAGGAACGAAGCATGGTTGGCCACCACGATGGCGGCCCCCGTGGCAGGCACGTTTCCCCTGCCGCGCACCTTCAGCCGCAGATAGATCTTGACCAGCAGCGCGAAGAAGAGCTTCACGAAAGAGTAGAACATGGCACTCTCAGCGGGGGGCGGCGGGCGCGGCGAGGGGTGCGCGGGCGCTCCCCGCCTCATGCCCCCAGCCCTCCGGTACCACGATGCCGCCCGAGACCACGAGCTTCACCCCCTCCTCCACCGACAGCGGGACCCGGATGAGCTCGCGCCGAGGTACCAGGACGATCCAGCCGGACGTGGGGTTCGGCGTCGTGGGCAGGAACACTGCCGACATCGTCTCCGGCTCGCCGGGGACCAGATCGGGCATGGCTTCCCGGGTGACGAAGCCCAGCGTGTAGCTTCCCTTCCGCGGGTACTCGACCAGGACCACCTCGCTGAAGGATCGCTTCCCCTTCGGCGAGAAGGCTTCCATCAGCTGGCGGCTGCCGCCATAAACGGCGCGCACTCCGGGAATGCGCAGCATCAGCCGATCGAATCCTTCCAGGATGCGCGCTCCAAACACGTTGGTGCTGAGCACCCCGGCGAGATAGATGATCCCGAGGGTGATGCACACGCCGATGATCGGAATCATGACCCGGCCGAAGAAAGGACGCGCGAAGGTCTCGATCCCGGTGAGCAGGAGGGCCCTCTCGACCCAGGGGGTGATGGTCCCATCCACCAGGTGAAACAGGGCGGCCAGCAGCCATACCGTGATAATCAGCGGCAGCAGGACGAACAGTCCCGTGAGGAGCTTCTGGCGCAGGTGCCGGCCCAGGTTTGGCGATCCCGCCGCGCTCATGCGGCTCCATCCGGGCGCCCGGGGACAACGCCCAGCTGCCGCGAGAACTTGAGGAAATAATCGGCGGCGGAAAGCACGGCCAGCACCACGACGATCCAGAGCGCGACCTGTCCGAGATAGTTGAAGCGTCCCAATCCGGTGGGGCCGAGCAGCAGGAGCACCACGGCGATGACCTGGCTGATCGTCTTGTACTTGCCCCAGGGCGAGGCGGCGATCGCAATGCCCTGGCTGATGGCGATGCTGCGCAGCCCGGTGACCGCGAACTCTCGTCCCACCACGATCACCACCATCCAGGCGGGTGCCACGCCGACCTCGACCAGGGAGATGAACGCGGCCGACATCAGCAGCTTGTCGGCAATCGGGTCGAGGAGCTTCCCCAGCGTCGTGACTTCGTTGCGCTTGCGCGCCAGATAGCCATCCAGGAAATCGGTGAGGCAGGCGGCCAGGAAGACCAGGATCCCCACTCTCTCGTTCTTCGCGAGGATGACCACCATCACCACGGGAACGAGAAAGATGCGACTGACGGTCAGCCAGGTGGGGAGGTTGAGCACGTTGCCTGTTGAAGGGATGGGATCCTCGGGGTAGAATGCGCTGCGATTTACTCCGCGATCCTCTCTAAAGGCCTGACAACTTGGAAAATAGCACATCGCCGATCCGGGGGTCAATGCCCAGATCGCCCTCCGCTCCGGCGGCGGTTTCCGACCGATCGAGCCAGCCGATCCGCTTCGGAACCGACGGCTGGAGGGCGCGCATCGCGGAAGGCTGGACGCTGTCGGCGGTGCGCCGCTGTGCCGCCGGAATCGCATCTTACCTGCACCAGATCGGCCGGGAATCCTCGCCGGTGGTCCTGGGATTCGATGGACGGTTCCTCTCGGATCGCTTCGCGCGGGAGGTGGCGCTGCACCTGGCGTCGGAGCGCTTCGTCCCGGTCCTCAGTCCGGCCGCCGTCCCGACGCCGGCCCTCTCCTGGAGGACGGCCGCGGCCGGTGCGTCGCTCGGCATCATGATCACCGCTTCGCACAATCCTCCCGAATACAACGGACTGAAGCTGAAAGGTCCGGACGGCGGGACGCTCGATCCCGGGGAGACCTTGCGTATCGCCCGGCTGATCCCGCCTCTGGATCCGGGGCCCACCGAGGCCGAAGAGCTGGCCACCCACCCCTCCTTCCTGATTCCCTATCTCAAGTCGATCCGGGAGCGCGTCGCCAGCAAGGAGATCCGCTCCGCCGGGCTCAAGGTGGTGCACGACGCCATGCATGGGATGGGCGGCACCCTTCTCGACCAGGCGCTCAAAGGAGGCAGGACCTCGGTGGCCGCGCTGCGCGCGGAGCCCGACCCCCTGTTCGGAGGCGCCGCGCCCGAGCCGATTGCGGCGAACCTGTCGCTGCTCCTGCGCGAGACGCGCCGGCAGAAGGCCAGCGTCGGGTTCGCGACCGACGGCGATGCCGATCGCATGGGAGCGTGCGACGAGAAGGGACGATTCGTGTCGCCCCTGACACTGCTGCCGATTCTGGCGCAGCATCTGATCGAGGTGAAGGGCCTGCGCGGCGGCGTCGCCCGGACCTTCGCCTCGTCGCTGCGCATGGAGCGGATCGCGAGGCGCCACGCCCTCCCCTTCTATGACCTGCCGATCGGGTTCAAGCACGTGGCGGCTCTTCTGCGGCGGCGCGAGATCGTGGTGGGAGGCGAGGAAAGCGGCGGATTCGGCTTCGCCGGCAGCATCCCCGAGCGTGACGGCATCTTCTCGGCCCTCCTCCTCCTCGAGGCGATGGTCCTCGCCGATCTGCCGCTTTCGGGGCTGGTGGCCCGGATGGAGAAGCAGTACGGCCGGTTCTCGTACGACCGGCTGGATCTGAGCTGCGCTCCCGAGGATGGCCGAAAGCTGAGTCAGGGAGTCGCCGCCGCTCCTCCCAAGAGGATTGGCGGCTTCAAGGTGACGGAGGTGGATCGGCTCGACGGCGTCAAGCTGCTGCTGGGAGAAGAGGGATGGGTGCTGTTCCGGCAGTCGGGTACCGAGCCGGTGCTGCGGATCTACTCCGAGGCGCCGACGGCGGCGGCGGTCGCCTCGATCCTGCGCCAGGCCCGAGCGCTCGTCAGACGATAGATTACTCTCAGGGAGCCGACACGGGCGCCACTGCCGGCGCCTTGCCCCGCACTCCTTCGCGCAGGTAGATCGGCACCTGCCGCATGACGATCCAGAGATTGCCTCCGAAAAACAGGACGAGCACCGCCACCATCGCCCAGTCACGAACGCGCGAGGCGAGCGGCGTCGGGCGAATCGCCGCCCATACCGGCGCCCCGGCCGCCAGTGCGAGCAGCGCCAGCACCGCCGCGCGGGAGCTTTCCGCGGCGGGCGGAAGCGCGTACGCCAGGGTCGTCGCCAGCGCCGTGAGGCAGAACAGGAATCCCCGCGGCAGGTCCTTGGCTTCCCACCATTCCGAGAGGAACCATCCGCCGGCCAGGCAGAGATAAGGAAACAGCGGCAGGCGATACCATCCGAACACCCCGCGCACGTCGGCGGTGAGCGCCATCAGCCCCAGGTAGACGGCGGCCGGCGCCAGGATCTGGCGGTGCTTCCCCAGCGCCATCCAGGTCGCGGCCATCGCCAGCCACAGGTACCATCCTCCTCCGAACTGCACCTCCACGATCCGGGAGATCCCCTCGAGATCCAGGAGCGTGCGCAAGGCGACGCGCTTCGACGCCTGCAGGCCCAGGACCTCCATGAACAGCGGCCAGTCGTAAGCCGCTCCGTACAGAAGGTAAGCCGCGATCGCTCCCGCGGCGCCGAGAGCCACCGCCGCGACCGCTTTGCCGCGCCGCTCCTTGGCCAGCATCAGCACGGCGGCGAGAGGAAGCGCAACCCCCGTCGCTTTGGCCCAGAGGGCCGCTGCGCCGGTGATCACGATCTTGGCGAGATCACGCGAGCGTCCGGAGCGGCTATAGGCCTGCAGACCCAGCGTCAGCAGGAGCATGAGGGGGGCGAGGAGATTCTCGGCTTTCACCAGGCGGTTTCCCAGGACGATGGTGGGCAGCGTGGCGTACAACAGCGCGGCGATCGTTCCGGCGGAAGGACGCGGCAGAGATTTCCATCCGACCCAGCCCACCAGGAATGTGGTCAATGCGCCCAGGATCACCGGGACGACGCGCATGCGCCCGAGGGTGCACTCGAGCATGCTGTCCGCCCCAAGCGCGCTGCTCACCGCGCCGATGAGGAGCGAGAAGCCCGGCGGATGGTCGAAGTAGGGACGGGCCAGATAATAGGAATCGCCGAACCAGAGGAAAGGGGTGATCTTCTCGGGAGGATAGCGCTGCGGGTAGAAGGTCCAGGCGGCCGGGACACCCTCATGCAGCAGCGTCCAGCCTTCCCAGCCGTGCTGGTACTCGTCGGCGGTCTCGTGATGGAAGGGCACCCGATCGAACTCGTAGAACCGCAGTCCCAGGCCGAGCGCGACGGCCAATGCCAACGCGGCGCCATGCCGGTGTGCCCGGAGAAGAGCGAAGGAAGATCCGCGGGCTCGGCGCGACTTCCACAGCCGCAGCAGCAAGCCCGCCGCCGCCGCAGCCGCCAGCCATCCCGCGATTCTCCTCGGGAGCGCTTGAGAGAGTGCCTGCCCCGAGGGGGCCAGCGCCCCCCCGGGGACCGTCTCCGGAGACGCGGCATCGGGCGGCATCCAGACGAAGCGGATCCCGGGCTCCTCATCGCCCCGGGCATAGGAGATCTCGAGAGGGTGCCATCCCGGTGTCAGGTTCGCCTCGGCCCACATCTCTCCCTGATCGGAGCCGGGAGCCAGCGGCTGGCCGTCCAGCAGGAGCCGTACCCGTCCCGCCGACTCGATCCGGAGGCGATACAGGCCCGCGCGGTGAGCTTTAAGAAAACCCGACCAGCGCACGGTGAAAGGAGGAAGGCTGCGCGGGACGCCGAGCCGCTGCGTGTCCCAATGCTGGAAGAAGGGAGCGGCGAGGACCGCTGCCTCGGGGAAATCGATCGTGCGATCGACCTGGGCCGCCACCAGCACCTCGCGCCCCGAGGGATCCGATGCGAAGTACCCGCCCGACAGCCCGCCGCGCGGCCAGAGCAGAAGCAGCGCCGCGCCAAGCAGCATGGCGAGCAGCGCCAGCGGAGCCCACGCGCGCGGCGTTCCAGTCGGTCGATCCGGTTCTTGCACGCGGTTTCCTCAGCGGGTATCGCTTGCGGAGCTGCCCGGCGACGCGCGATTCTAGCGCAACTCGGCGCGCGCCTCGCGGCGCGCCGCGGCCGTACGCTGTCCCAGCAACGCGCGCTTGATCGGTGAGGGAAGGAAGGAGGCGCGGATCCCTTCGACGCGGATTCTCTCAAGCTCGCGCCGCGTCAGGTGCAGCCGGCGCTCGAGATTGCGGAATTCGGCGTCGAGCGACGTATGGAACAAGGCGGGATCGTCGCTGTTGAGGGTCACCCGCACCCCGGCCTGCAGCAACCGGGGCAAAGGATGATCGCGCCAGCGCCGCACGACGCCGGTGCGCAGGTTGCTGGTCGGGCAGACCTCCAGCGGGATGCGCCGGCGCCGCAGCATGGAGAGCAGCGCGGCATCCTCGCAAGCTCGGATGCCATGGCCGATCCGCTCGCTTCCCAGCAGCTCCACCGCCTCCCAGACCGATTCCGGTCCGGCGAACTCCCCGGCATGGCAGACCGTGCGCAGCCCCATGGCGCGCGCCGTCTCGAACAACGGCCTGAACTCCCGAGCCGGAACCGAGCTCTCGTCCCCTCCCAACCCGATCCCGAGCACGCGTCCGCGGGCCTCCTGCGCGTAGCGCAGGTTCTCCTCGAGCGAAGCCGGTCCCCATTGCCGCACCCCGTCCAGGATCCATCCGATGCGCGGACCGCCCCGGCTCTGCATGGTCCGCACCGCCTCATCCACGGCATCCAGGATCTCTGCGAAGGGGATTCCCCGCCGCGCAAAAATCACCGGAGACATGAACACCTCCGCCGCCTCCACCTTCTGGCGTCGCAGGAGTCCGCACAGGTCCGTTGCGATGAGGGCGAAGTCCCCCGGTCCGGTGAGCGTCCGGGTGACGTGCGCGAAATTCCGCAGGAACCCGCGAAAATCGGAATGGCGGAAGAGAACGGCGGGGTCCGAGGGGAGGCTCGCGTCACGGCCGGGGCGCGCCCAGAAGCCACGCAGCCGCTTCAGCGAAACGCTCCCTTCGAGGTGCAGATGGATTTCGACTCGCGGCGCCGGCCGGCGGGCTGACAGCGCGCGCCTTCCGGTGC
>DASTZC010000100.1 GCA_035764505.1 Candidatus Polarisedimenticolia bacterium | reverse complement strand
TGCTTCTCCTCGCGCTCTACGGGCTCCGCGGTGACATCATCCTCAGCCCTCGGCCGGTCCGCTTCGAGCCCTCGGCCGGCATGCATCTGGGCATCCTCGTCGCGGTGTTGTTCCTGCTCACCGCCGTCCGGCTTTGGTTCGTGGATGCGCCCAATCTCCTCTACTCAACCACCGGCCCGCTCGTCGGTGCCAGCTACACCGATCTGCATGCGCGGCTGCCGGCCATCCGGGTGACGGCAGCGCTCGCCCTGGTGGCCGCCGCGATAGTCCTGATCGGGGCCATGCGGCGGGATCTGTCACGCTGGGGGCTCTGGGCCGTGGGCGGGTACGTCGCGGTGGCGCTGCTCGGGCGTGGTCTCTTCCCGCTGGTGATACAGAAACTCGTGGTGGCGCCCACCGAGCTCACTCGGGAGACGCCGTATCTCAAGGATCACATCGCCGCCACACGGGCGGCATGGGGGCTCGACAGCGTGGGTATCCGCGAGCTCAACGGCGAGGCCGACCTGACTCTTGCAGACATCCGTGCCAACTCGGCGACGATCGAGAACGTGCGGCTCTGGGATCGGGACCCGCTGTTGCAGACCTTCGGCCAGCTGCAGGAAATCCGCACCTACTACGATTTTGTCTCGGTGGACGACGACCGCTATTGGATTGACGGCAAGTACCGGCAGGTGCTGCTCAGTCCGCGGGAGCTCAACCCTGCGTCGCTCCCGACCCGGACCTTCATCAACGAGCACCTGACCTTTACCCACGGGATGGGACTCACCCTGGGTCCGGTCAACCAGGTCACCACAGAGGGACTTCCGGTGCTGTTCATCCGTGACCTGCCGCCGGTGTCGGATGTGTCGCTCAAGGTCACCCGGCCCCAGATCTACTATGGCGAGATCGCCAACGACTTCGTGTTCGTCGGCACGAAGCAGCGGGAGTTCGACCATCCGTCAGGCGAGGCGAACGTCTACGCCTCCTACGGGGGGAGCGGCGGGGTGAAGGTCGCCAATCTTCTGCGCCGGCTGGTGCTGGCGGTGCGGTTCGGCTCGTCCAACATCCTCCTGTCGCAGGACATTACCAACGACAGCCGGGTGCTTTACTACCGGAATATCGTCGAGCGGGCGGGGCGGGCGCTGCCGTTCCTCCACTTCGATCGCGATCCCTACATGGTGGCCACCACCGACGGCCGACTCGTGTGGATTGCCGACGCGTACACGACCTCCGACGGCTACCCCTACGCCCAGCGGCTGCCCGACGGCACCAGCTACATGCGGAACAGTGTCAAACTGGTCATCGATGCGTACGACGGCTCGCTCACCGCCTATGCGAGCGCGCCGGCCGACCCGATGATCCGCACCTGGGCCAGGGTGTTCCCGGGCATCTTCCAGCCGATCGACAGCATGCCGGCGGACCTCCGAAGCCACATCCGCTATCCCGATGATCTCTACCGGGTCCAGACGACGCTGTACACCACTTACCACATGGAGGCGCCGGAGGACTTCTACCACCGGGAGGATCAGTGGCAGATCCCGGAGGTGGCGGAGGCGCAGGCGACGGTGCCGTTCATGCGGCATATCGTTATGCGCCTGCCGGACGAGCCGAAGGCGGAGTTCATCTACATGGTGCCGTTCACACCTCGGGGGAAGGACAACCTGGCGGCTTGGATGGTGGCGCGGAACGACGGTGACGCGTACGGAAAGCTCCGGGTCTACCGGCTGTCACGCCAGAGCCTGGTCTTCGGTCCGCAGCAGATCGAGAACCGGATCCATCAGGACACCGAGATCTCTCGCCAAGTCTCGCTCTGGGACCAGGGAGGCTCCAAAGTGATCCGTGGCGACCTCCTGGTCATTCCGATCGAACAGTCGCTGCTCTACGTGCAGCCGCTCTACCTCCAGGCGGAGGGCGGCAGAATCCCCGAGCTCAAACGCGTGGTGGTAGCGTACCAGAACCGCGTGGTGATGGAGGAGACGCTCGACGCCGGACTGGCCCGGCTGTTCGGCGGGTCGGCGGCGGCAAAGAATGAGCCCGTGGCGGTGGCTGCGACCGGAGGTGCCGCTGCGGCGGCCACCGTGGGGCCTGCATTAAGCGATGCGGAGTTCCAAACGCTGGCGACGGAAGCGCGGAGCCGCTATCAGGCGGCGCTCGCAGCGCAGCGGGCCGGGGACTGGGCCAAGTACGGCGAGGAAATTCGCAAGCTGGGCGAGGTACTCGAGCGGTTGGGCGGGAGGGAAGCGCCGCAGAAATAGCTCAGGTGTCGGCCGGCTCCGTCCCGGTTCCCGAAATCATTCACGCGGAGCCGAATGGATTGGACGGCCTTCCGCCGTTCATCCTGACGAGCTTTTGTCGAAGGCATCCATCCCTGACCTTCGTTGATTGGGGCTTACCGACACGCTTTCTACAGATGTTCTATGCGGACGCCCGAGGCCGCCGGATTCTGCGACCAGTCCCAAAGGGCAACTCGAACGTGCCACTGCTGACGATATCGTGCGTCCGATGAAATCCCAGCAGTTGGACCGCACGGAGTTTCGTCGTTCGAACATTGCCGACAGTCCTGACCTTGCCGTTGGACTCAGTATTCCCCAGCGCATGCTTCACCTACTCAAACGGGGTGCCATGACCAAAGAAGAAATCGCCGAAGCAATCGAAGAATGCATAGGGGGTGTGTCCGGATGTCCGGGTTAGAAAGAAAAAGTGTCCGGTTAGCCGATGAAGTTAGCACTGAACGTTTCTGTCCCAGCTTTTTGGAAATGGACAATAGCATGGAACGGAATGTAATTCGCCGTGTGATCACTGTTGACACAAACGAAATCCACTCCAACGTACATAACCTTGCCGGTGATGGCCTTGTTATCAATAAGAGCAAAATAGATTTCCTGCCCCTCGAGTGCATTCAACGCGGATTGAAGGTTTTGCATGGGGGCGATTCTACATCACACCACGCAAGACATCCTTGGTCACCGACCCTAACGACCCACAAAACAACACGGCCAACCTTTGGGTTGCGTCAACAAAGCACATTGATGGCGCTCAATGCTGGCGCG
>DASTZC010000099.1 GCA_035764505.1 Candidatus Polarisedimenticolia bacterium | reverse complement strand
GGGCATTCACCTTGCCCGCCGGCGGGAAGATGCTCATGAAGTCGAGGACGAACTCCTCGCGCGTGTGCGTCACCTGCATGCTGTTGGAATAGACGCCTCCGAGGACGTCGTCGGTCAGCTTCACGGGGATCGAGGTCCCCTGCGGCGGCTGGTTCATGGCTCCCTCCTATGCTGCAAACCCTAACACACCTCCATGATCGTGCGGAGCTTGTTGTTTCCCGCCGATTCTGCGACACTCCCTCCCCGTGAACACGCTGCCCATCCTGATCGCCATCCTCTGCTTCTTCGCCATCGGCTACCGCTACTACAGCGCCTTCATTGCCGCCAAAGTGCTCGCGCTGGACGATGCCCGAGTCACTCCGGCGCACCGGCTGAACGACGGTCAGAACTACTTCCCGACGCACCGCTGGGTGCTTTTCGGCCACCACTTCGCGGCCATCACCGGCGCCGGGCCGCTCATCGGGCCGGTCCTGGCGGCGCAGTTCGGCTACCTGCCCGGGCTGCTCTGGCTGGTGATCGGCGTGGTGATCGGCGGGGCCGTGCACGATTTCATCATCCTCACCGCCAGCATGCGGCGCGACGGCAAGTCGCTGGCCGCCATCGCCCGCAGCGAGATCGGTCCGGTGGCCGGGTTCACCACGGCGCTCGCCATCCTCTTCGTCGTCGTGGTGGCGCTGGCAGGATTGGGCCTCGCGGTGGTCAACGCCCTCAAGGAGAGCGCCTGGGGAGTGTTCACCATCGGCACGACGATCCCGATCGCCCTGTACATGGGCTGGCACATGTACCGCTTCCGCAAGGGAAGGATTATGGAGGCGACCATCATCGGCGTGACGCTGCTGATCGCCGCGGTGATGGCCGGCCGCTTCATCCCGGGCTCTTCCGCCGCCGGCTGGTTCACGCTGTCGGCGCACCAGATCACCGTGGCGATCGCCGCCTATGGCTTCATCGCTTCGGTGCTTCCGGTCTGGATGCTCCTGTGCCCGCGCGACTACCTCAGCTCGTTCATGAAGATCGGGACCATCGCCGCCCTCGCCATCGGCATCTTTCTGGTGCACCCCGATCTCAAGATGCCGGCGGTGACGCGATTCGCCGCGGGAGGCGGGCCGATCATCCCGGGCAAGCTCTACCCGTTCGTCTTCATCACCATCGCCTGCGGGGCCATCTCAGGGTTCCATGCCCTGGTGAGCTCCGGAACGACCCCCAAGATGATCAGCCGCGAGACCGACGCGCGCGTCATCGGCTACGGCTCGATGCTGATGGAAGGGTTCGTCGGGGTAATGGCGTTCATCGCCGCGACCTCGCTCCACCCCGGGGACTACTTCGCGATCAACGCCACTCCGGAGAAGTTCGCGACGCTCGGGATGACGCCGGTGAATCTGCCGGAGTTCTCGGCGGCAGTGGGGGAGTCGCTGGCGGGGCGCACCGGAGGGGCGGTGTCGCTGGCCATCGGCATGGCGCAGATCTTCGCGGCGCTGCCGGGGCTCAAGGGGCTGCTGGCCTACTGGTACCACTTCGCCATCATGTTCGAGGCGCTGTTCATCCTGACGACCATCGACACCGGCACGCGGGTGGCGCGCTTCATGGTGCAGGAGTTCCTGGGGCGAGTGTACCGGCCGCTGGAGCGCACCGACTGGCTGCCCGGCACTATCCTCTCCAGCCTGCTGGTGGTGATCGCCTGGTCGTATTTCATCTGGACCGGCTCGATCAGCACCATCTGGCCGATGTTCGGCGTGTCCAACCAGCTCCTGGCGAGCATCGCCTTGTGCGTCGGCACCACCGTCCTGGTGAACGCCGGCAAGGCACGCTACACCTGGATCACGCTGCTCCCCCTGACCTTCGTCGCCACCACCACGCTCACCGCCGGCTGGCTCAACGTCACCGACAACTTCCTGCCGCTGGCCCGGAGCGGCCAGCCGTTCCAGGGCTACCTTAACGCCACCATGACGGTGGTGATGATGGTCTGCGTCGTGACCATCCTGGTGGAATCGGCGCGCCGCTGGGTCGCGGTGCTGCGCCCGCCGCGCCGGCCTCTCTCCCAGAGCTCCCCGATTTCTCCCTGAAGCCCGGGCGAGCGAAGCGACTCGCGGCGCGCGGAGGACGCGCGTCTAGGAGCGCTTCCTCCGGATCAATCTGCTGAAAAACTCGAAAGTCGAATGGTTGCGCTTCGGGGGAGCCTCCGCGGGCCGCGGCGTGGTGGCCAGCGAGTTGATGCGCCGCAGCATCTCGCGCGCCGCCGGTTGCAGGGTGAGCTCCTCCTCGCCTTCCGAAAGGGTGACCGGTTCAGCGGCCTCATCGTCCGACGAAGAAAGAACCGTGAAGAGAAGGATCGGGACCTCCGGCAGAATCTCGCGGAGCCGACGGCCGGCGTCGACTCCGTTCCATTCCGCGGCCGAGAGGACCATCAGGACCAGATCCCATTCACAGACAGGCTTCTGTGCCTGGGCCGTGGCCGCTTCCAGAAGCGTGACCGGGGAGATGAATCGGGCGACGACCCGGAACTGCGCCTCCCGGGCGATGATTTTCTCGAGCCTTATCCCCGCCTCCAGGCTGTCGGCGACGATGACCGCGTTCCCCTTCACTTTTCTACCTCCCGCCGTCAACCATTCCGGGCCCCGACGTCCCATGCGGAGACCCGGTACTAGAGCCGCGGGGGCCCCCTAGCTGCGGCAGGGCGGGGGTGTCTCACCCCACCGAGCCCCCGCGACTCACGCCCGATCCGGCTGAACTGGCATCGGGCAGGTTGAGTGTAGGGATTGGCGGCTGTGCCGGCAGTGACGCGACGCGCCAATTTCATGCTTCGGCGCGCCAGGGTCCCGCGCCGAAAGGGCTGCCAGCCATGGCAGGCGTGGCAGCCGGCCGCGGCAATGGTCTGGGAGAAGGGCAAATGGCTGGGACCGTCTCCCGATCGCCTTGGATTTGCTACGATGACCGCCGCATAAAACGCGGGCGCATGAGAAGAAGCGCTTGTTGGGCGCGCCTCGAGGTGGGGAGGTCGATCGAGCCATGCTCTCCGATGCCGAACGCCTCACTCCGGCCCACCGCCGGATCCTGCTGGTCGCCTGGGGCGGCTGGCTGTTCGACTTCTACGACCTGATGCTCTACAGCTTCCTGCTCACCGAGATCAGCCGCGATTTGAGCCTGACGCGCGAGCAGCACTCCTGGGTGCTCGGCTTCTCTCTGGGGATGACCGCCGTCGGTGGAGTGGTCTGTGGCTTCCTGGCCGACCACATCGGCCGGCGCCCCGTCCTGCAGGGGACCATCCTGCTGTACAGCCTGGGGACCTTCATGTGCGGCTTCGCCCAGGGGCTGCCTTCGCTGCTCTTCTGGCGGGGAATCACGGGGATCGGGGTCGGCGGCGAGTGGGGCAGCGGCCACGCCCTGATCGCCGAGACCTTTCCACCGTCGCGGCGCGGCCATTACGGGGCGCTGATGCAATCGGGCGCGCCGCTCGGCGTGGGGCTGGCGGCGGTGATGGGGAGCCTGTTCGCGCCGACTTTCGGCTGGCGGGCCACCTTCATCGTGTCGGGATTGCCGGCGCTGCTGGTGGCGTTGGTGCGCCGCGGCATGCCCGAATCCGATCTCTGGGAGAAGCGGAGGCTGCAGGCGCGCGCGACGCCGGATTGGAAGCAGATCCTGGCGCCCGGGGTGCGCGGCATCGCGCTGCGTGCCCTCATCCTGGCGATCCTCAACATGAGCGCCTACTGGTACACCTACGTCTGGTTCCCCGGCTATCTGCAGCAGGAGCGCGGCATGTCGGTGGTGAAATCGGGAGTCTGGATCCTGGTGATCGTCGCGGGGGAGCTGGTCGGCTACGCCTCCTTCGGCGCCGTCTCGGACCGGATCGGACGCAAGCCGGCCTTCACGCTCTATTCCTGCTTCATGGCCGGCGGGCTGGCGCTGATCACGCTGCACTGGGAGACGCTCGCCACGTCGCTCCCGCTGCTGCTGGCGGCCATGGCGATCGTCGGCGTGGGGACCGGGACCTGGTCCAATTTCGGGCCGCACTTCTCAGAGCTGTTCCCCACCTCGGTACGCAACGCGGCCATGGGGGCGGCGCTCAATCTGGCGCGCGGGGTACAATTCTTCACGCCGCTGGTAATCACACGGGTGGCCGAAGCCGGTTACGGGCTGTCGGGAGGCATCGCGCTGGCCTGCGCCTTCTCGCTGCTGGCGGGAGTCTGGATCTGGACGCTCCCCGAGACGCGGGGGCGGGACTTGAAATCGCTGGACGCGGAGCCGGGGACCGCACCGGCGCCGTAACGGGAGACCGGCTCGATGGAATGGCACGTCAGCTGTCCGAAATGCGGCTACTACGGGCTGGGCCGCCAGGTCCTGCCCGGCTCCGACGCGACCGAGAAGCTCCTGTATAAGCTGCTGTTCTTCCCGGGACTGGCCTACCGCATCTGGCGCAAGGCGAACGCGCGCGCCGGGTGCAACCAGTGCGACTGGGACGGGACGACCGAGAGCCGCGCTGAATGAAGCTCCTGCTCTTCATCTCCTCGTCGCTGCTCACGCTGCTGCTGGTGGTGCATGCGGTGCGGACGAGGGGAGCGCGGACCGCCCTCGCCTTCTTCGTATCGGCCTTCCTGTTCGGCGTGATCCGCGGCAACAGCGTTGCCTACCTGGCCGCCGGCGAGGACGCCGGCCCTTACATCTTCAGCGAGGCGATCGTCAGCATCGGACGTGCCGAGCTGCCCGCGGTGATCGGCTGGATCTTCTCGGTCTACCTCTCCTGGGTTCTGGCGGAGCGCTTCCTGCGCTCGCGCCCCGCTCTGGCGGGCGGGGTCTTCACCTTATCGGCCTTCGCCATGCTCGCGATGGGCTGCTTTTCGGATGCGGTGGAGACCACCGCCTCGGGGGTGGGATGGTGGCGCTGGAACATCGTCGTCGTCACGACGCCGCTGCTGCCGGCCGGGACGCACCTGTTCGGTATCATCGAATGGATGTCGGTCGGGTTCGATTTCCTCGTCCCTTTTCTGCTGTTTCGCACCCCTAAAGGGGCGCGCTCCCCGCTGGCCTGGGCCTCCCTGCTCCTGTACCCGATCCACTGGGCTTGCCACTGGCGCTTCGCCATCGGCCCCGGGGTGCCCCACGCCTACGAGTGGTATCACGCGCTCATTGCCTTTGCCGTGCCGGTCTTTGCGCTGCTGCCCGCCCCGCGCCTGGCGGACGGGCCGCGGCCCGCCTCGGCCGGCATCGAGCGGCTCCCGGCAGTGGCGCTGGGCGGGATGTTCGTGGTCCTGATCGCCGTCGATCTCGGGATGCTGCACAGTGGGGAGCTGCTGGTCTCGCTGCTGCCGCTGGCGGTCATGGCGGCCGGCGCGGCCTTTGGAGAGAAGGCGGCGTTCGCCTCGGGAGTCGCGGGTGCCGCGCTGGCCTTCGCGGGGTCGCTGGCCTTTGGACGCAGCGTGCCGGTGGCGTTGGCGCGGATGGTGCCGGTGCTGCTGGCGCCGGCCTGCCTGCTGGTTTTCGGCTCCTGGCTGCCGCGCAGGCGCGATCGTCGCGTGCGCTGGGCCACGGCGACGGTGCTGGTCCTGGCTGCGGCGGGAACGGGATGGGGCATGGCGCGGGGAAAGCGGGAGCGCGAAGAGCTCAGCCTCCTGGTGGCGCAGGCGCAAAGCGCCATGGCGGCGCGTGATTTCACGCGGGCCGAGGCGGCCGCGAAGCAGGCGGTCGCCTTGAAGCCGAACGTGAGCCTGTCGACGAAAATGCTGGCCAACCTCTACGGCGGCAGCGGCCGGCTCTCGGAAGCCTGGGAGTATGCGCAGCGCAGTCTCGAGCTCAACCCGGCGGATTACGAAGCGCAGCGCCTGGCGGGTCAGATTCTGCGCGGCCAGGGAGATTGCGACAAGGCGACCCCTTACTATCAGCGCGCCTTGATGCTGAACCCCGGCGACATCGACTCGGCGGCCGCGCTGGCTGATTGCTTCTCACGCCAGAGACGCTACGGCGACGCCATCGCGGCACTGCAGCAGGTGCTGGCACGGCAACCCGAGGCCGCCGACCTGCAGCATCTGCTGGGAGCGTTGCTGATCCAGACCGGTGATTTCCGCTCCGCCGCCCGCGTCGTCGGGACGCTGCTGGCGGCGCACCCGGAAGACGCCGGGGCCCACCTGCTCATGGCCTACATTCATGCCGCGGCCGGCAATGCCGCCGCCGCCCGATCCGAGGCGGAGAAAACGCTGCAGCTCGATCCCTCGGACTCCCAGGCTCGCGCCCTCCTCGACTCTTTACCGCGCTAGGAGGCACGCCGTACCTGTAGGAATCAGCAATGTAAACGGCCCAGCATCCAAAACACGATCAGAAAGATCACGATGGTAGAAAAACATCCACCGCCGAGTTTCCAGGCTGCGGCACCGGCCAGCAATCCGCGCAGGGGCCCTCGCATAGATGAAACTCCTTTCGGTCGATTAACGCGCCGACTTGTGTAAGCCCCGACCCGCCACTCAGTACTGCCAGACGCGAACGTAGCCTCCGGGGTTCGGCGACCGGGAGTCGCCCTCATAGGCACCCGATGCGAGGCGGCGCATGCCGCCGGCTCCGCCGCTCGTGATGGCCACCGAGCTGCCGAGCCACTCGAAATCCGCGTCGGCTTGTTTCCGGTCGAGCACCGCGCCCGTCGGCCCGTCGAACACTTTCACGTACCCGCCGAGGGCGGCCCACCGGGCCCCGACGCCGAGGTCCGCCAGCCCGTCGCCGGTCAGGTCCCCCGCATCCAGGAACCGGCCGAACTCCTCGCCCGACGCCTCCCCGTTCAGCTGATAGAGGAGTGATCCGTCGGCGCCGTTGAACACCCGCACGTAGCCGGTCGTCGGGTCGGTGCGCAGCGGCCCGGTCTGGCCCCGATACGCTCCGCAGATGATATCGGCCTTGCCGTCGCCGTTGACGTCGGCCGCCGCCACGGCGAACCCGAAATTCTGCTCCGGTTTCACGTGCGACTTGCCGTCCGTGAAGCTGTACAGGCGGTTGGAGTAGTTCGTCCCGTCGAACACCCAGACGAACCCTCCATAGTCCGTCCCGGTGCCGCTGCCGGCTCCCAGGACGATGTCCTTGGTTCCGTCGCCATTCACGTCGCCGAACGCCACGCCCCGGCCCATCTCGTCGAAGCGTCCCGGTCCGTCCCAGCGGAAAAGCTGGGCTTGAGTGGCCCCGTCGAACAGCTTGACGTAACCCATGTTCGCGTTGGTCCCGCGCAGCTCCGCGAAGGGCGCCCCGACCAGGATCTCGCCCTTGCCGTCCCCATTGATGTCCGCCACCGCGATCGATGCGCCAAACGTGTCGGTCGTGCGATCGCCTTGCAGCTCGAAGAGCTGAGCACCCGTCGCACCGTCGAATGCGCGCACGTATCCCTGGTCCACGCCCGCCGGACCGTCCCAGGAATAAGCGCCGACCAGCACGTCGGCCTTGCCGTCGCCGTTGACGTCGCCCGTCTCCACCGTCGAGCCGAAGGCGTCACCGACCGTTCCGGTGAAGTGGTACAGACGCGTTGCCGGGCTCGCACCGTCGTAAACGTCCACGTAGCTCGCTCCGTCGGCGCCCACGATGATGTCGGGTGTCCCGTCACCGTTCACGTCGCCGAAGGCCACGGCGGCTCCCAGGTGGTCGGTTCCGGTGCCCGTGTACTGAATGACCAGCGTTCCCGGGGCGCCCACGGTCACTGTCAGCGCCAGCGCGGCCACCGCTCCTCCCAACATTCCCTTGGTGAAATGACTTCGCATGGCTTGCTACTCCTTGTAGCGAGGGCTCCGTCCGTCTCCAGGTGTTCGGCGGCGGAGTTGGTTGGAATGCACCGATACTAGTCCGAGTCGAATCTGGAGGCGACACCCGGTCAATGACCGCCGTTCGACTTTCCACCGAATGGCGGGCCAAGCTGAAAGGGAGAGGGTGGCACGGTGGGCTGGTGCAGGAATGAGGTAAAGTCAGAGAGCGGTTCGGGGAGCCCTCAGCTCGAGTATGACAATTTGCGAGGAAGTATCGATAAGGTCCACAATACAAGTACTTCCTCACGGAGACCGGATCGGCCTGGTCATCTTGTCGACCGACCACGGGTACACATTACGCCCGCTTCCTGGGACGCACCTGACGATCGACCCGGCGAAAAGCGACCTCCAGCTTCCGGTCGTCGTCGGCCCCTCTAATGCCCGGGCGCCGCTCGAAGCGAGAAGCGCGGCACCACCGATTTCCCTAGGAAATCAGACTCGTGTCTGGCAGGAGGGTCAGTAGATTCGACCTGCAACTCTTCAGGGCGTGGGGGAGCGACGATTTGAAGGTTCGAGGAACGCGAGGCGGGTGTGATGCATGGGGTACCTTGAGACTCGACAAGGGTGGATCAGGATTATACGGTACATTCAAGACCGCAGATTCCTGCTAGATTCCCCTTGACACGAGCGATCTTTTGAGCGTATCTGGTGATTACCTGAAAGAAGGAGACAGTCGATTTCTCCACGGAGGGCTTGGATGTCCCGCGTCCGATATTTTCTCCCCATGTTGCTCGCAGTTTTGGTCATGACCGTCTCCGCCGCGCCGGTGAAGAACCCGGATCCTCCACCCTCGAGCCGAATCACCGTCGGTGAGTTCGCCCTCAAGGTCATCAAGCTGTCATCCGACAATCCGTCCAAGTATTCCTCTCTCACCGCCGAGGAGGCGGTGAAGATGTTGAAGCAGGCCGGGCTCAATTTGAAAGGCTCGGTGAATGATCCGCTGACCAAGGAAGGCAAATCCGATTTCGCATTTGCCGTGGCCAACGGCCTGTTGGAAAAGCTCAATTCCCCTCCGCCAGGATTCGAAGCTTGCATGGCGCTTACTTCGGTCCCGGAGTGCCGTGCCTGCTGCCTCAGCTTGCCGGGCGCCGACCACCAGGCGTGCGGTCAATCCTGCGGCCGAAACCATGCCGACCAGCAGCATGCCAGCGCCAGCGAGCCAACTCCCTAGCCAAGGTACCTTTGTCCCGCGAAGTCGTTGCACCTTGTTGCCTCACTTCACCGGCATGACTCTCGAGTGGCGCGCCATCACCCAATCAGCGATCGCCTGATAGTCGGCGCGGCATTTTGCGTCGGGTGACTTGAACATCTCCAGGAGCGCTCCTCCGCCTTCGTAGTAGGCGATGGCGGCCTCGTCGCGGACGCCGCTCATCTCGAAAGCTCGCAGGTAGCTGTAAAGACGCGGCCGGAACAGCTCGGGGGACTTGCAGGCCCGGCTGTCGCATTCGAATTCCAGGCCCATGTGGTGACTGCGCGCGAAAGCGCAGGCGTCTTCGAGCCGCTCGTCTTTCACCTCCGGATGAAAGAAGTGGTTCGGCTGCTGGTAGGCGGCGTCGAATCCGAGCCTGGACCAGTCCTGAGCACCTCCCGCGCGCCAGTAAGGAATCCAGAAAAAGCGGAGACCGTGCGCATGAATGATTTCCGCCACCAGCGGCAGGATGGTTGCGTCCTGCTTGTCGTCCTCGGCGACCCAGTAGAAGCCCGCCATCTCGAGGTGCTTGGGGTGAAGGGAGTCCCACTTCGCGAGCGCCGTCTCGATATGCCAGCGGCAGGCGGCAACGCGATCCTTGGGATTTCTGAAATCCAGGGGGCGTCCTTCCAGCGAGCCCCAATGGGTCGACTCCGGGATGGGTTCGGGAAGCGTGAGAACCACCTGGCGCGGCCGCTCCGGCGTGCCGAGCCGGCGGATGGTGGAGTCGAGCGCCTGGTCGAGAGCCGGCACGCCGCCGTGGGGCGCGAAGTTGCGCTCGATCAGCCAGAGCCAGTCCTCTTTTCGTGCGGGCTCGAGAGAGTAGCCATGGGCGTAAGCGTGTCCGCGGTTGTCGCGGTATTCGATGAAAAGAAAGCCGTCGAACAGCCAGCGCTCGCCTCCATCCGAAGCATGAGCGCTGACGTACGGGGCGAGCTGCTCGGGCGTCCAGGCCAGGCGGTCGGTGCCGCCTTGATAGATGAGGACCATATCGGAAGGGCCTGCCGCATCGAAGCTTGAGAGGGGCAGGGTGGAGCGCGACGGAGGGACGGACGCTGTTGTCGCATCGACGCCGGTGATCGAGTCCGGAGCCGTCGCGCAGGCCGGTTGCAGGATCATGCAGACCAGCAACCAGAGAAAAACCCACGGGAAGGATGGAATCTGGCGACGCAGGGGGCAAGACATCCGATGCATTCGTCCCCATCGATCCCGACGCGAACAGCTCACACCAACGGCACATGAGGAAGTCTAGCGCACTGAGTCTGGACCCCGAAAAGGACCTAAAGGCTGTATGATGCAACAAGTCTTTCCGCGCCGGGCGGAAGTGCCGTCCGGAAGCGCAAGTCACCAGAACCCAGCCCCAAACGCGAGCTTCGGAGAGCCATCTCTTGCCTTTCCTTCTCCTCGCTTTCGTCGCCCTGGTGACCTGGCTGCCCGGTCGACTGATGATGCGCAATCTGACCGTCTCGGTCCGCCGGGAGCTGGTGGATGAGGACACCGCTCAGCCGCTCGGCTGGGCGCTCTCCTACCTGCTGATTGCGACGATCCAGCTCGCCACCACCTGGATCGGAACCACGCCCATCTTGACGAACTCCGTCCTTTATGTTGCGTCGGTCGCGATCCTGTGGCTTGGCGCGCGCCGCCGCGGCGCGGCGCCGATCCCGGCCGGTGGTCCCGCCGCCGTCGGCTTCGCGCTCTTCGTGACCTACTTGCTGACCCTGCTGCTCTTCCTGCCGAGCTATCAAACCGCGTTTTCTTCCGACTGGCGTCTCTACTACCCGAATACCTTCGCCTACCTCGGACAGAAACCCCTCTCTTCCTATGCGGCAGGCGTGCCGCTGGAGTACCTTGCGAAGCGGACTCCCGAGATGAGCTTGTACGGCTCCTTCTTCGTCAGTCTGCTGGGACAGTCTTACGACCGCTTCCAGATCGCCTGCCTGCTCCCCAACGCCTGGGTCTTCTGGGTCGTTTACCTCTTCGCCATGCGTCTCTTCGGCCGGCGAGCAGCCGTTTCCGCGCTCCTGATCCTCCCCCTGTCACCGGCCATCCTGCGCACCGCAACGATTCCCGAGCCGAAGTTCGTGGGCGCCTTCTTCGTGCTCCTCTCGGCCTATTACTATCTCCTGGCCCGGGAAGACACGGAGCCGGCCAGGAGCGCCCATCGCGGCGCTGTCTCCGGCGGCCTCGCGGTGGCGGCCTTCATGTGCCATCCCTCGATGTTCTTCTATTCCCTCTGGGTCGGAGCGGATCAGATCCTGCTTCTATGGCGCCGCCGCAAGCTCCTGCTCCGTCCCTTCCTCCTGGGCGCCGGTGCTTCCGCACTCTTCCTCGCGGCACCCTGGTACCTCTGGCTCCTCCGATCCTTCGGAGGTCGGACCGCATTCACTCCGACCGCGGCGCTGGCACAGCCCCTTCCGCTCTCGTTTGGAGAGTGCGTGGTCACTCGGCTCAAGATGGTAGTCACGACCCTGGCCGCCCCCTCGTACCTCGTCAAGAAGCTCCTGCACGACTCCCCGTTCCCGCCGGACTACTCCACCGCGGCGCTTGCGGAGCACCTCCGAGCGTGGGGGAATCTGGTTCTTCGTTTCTACGATCAGACGTTCCTGGGGGGGATGACTGTCGCGGTGGGACTCACACTCCTTCTTTTTGGCTGGTCGCCGCCTTTTCCGGGATCGGTGCGTCCCGGCCGGGCGGTGGTGTTCGCCGGTTTGGGGCTGGGGGCGGGCGCGTGCTTTTTTGCCCTGTTGAGCCGCGTGGACAACGAGGGAAACGCCACCAACATGCTGTCTCCACTCTTCTTGCTGGTTCTCTGCTACGCGGGCTGCGTCCTGAGCCGGCTTCCAGCCTGGGGGGCGCGGCTTGTTCTGGCTGCCGCGGTGCTGGAAATGATCGCGGACCGCATGCTGATCTTCTTCATCACCCACGACATGGACAAGCGCGACCTCGATTACCTGTATGAATGGACGCGAAGCCGGTTCGCGGGTCCCGCCATCCTGGCCCCGATCCTGCTGGCGGCGATTCTGCTGTTGGCCTACTGCTGGTCGGTCCAACGGATCGCATCGGAAAGGTCCGATTCCACGGTGGCCACCCCGTCCACGGGAGAAGCGGCGCCTCTCGGTTCGCTACGAGCAACATAATCCCGGCGCCCAGGCTGCCTCCCAGTTCGTGCCACGGGTTCGGGATACCCCCTTGATCCCCGTCTTCTCTTGCGTCTAGAATCCCGCTAATCTCAGCTGCAATCAAACTGTCGTATCCATTTGCGGAACTCACCTGGAAGAACGCACCATGCCGTTTATCAAACGCCACGCTGCTCTCATTGCAGTGATCGCCAGCCTCATCGCCGCCAGCGACACATTTGCCCAAATCAGCTCGATAAACTCAGCGTTCTATTTCCCTCGCCAATACAACGATGTCCCCGATTCGACGCTCACCGTGGTGCGCAATTTCCCCTCCCTCATCGAATTCGACGACCAGTTCGTCAGCAAGGCGACTGGGTTCGCCAACCGTCATGTGTGGCGCTTCTCGAACGACAATGGGGTCTCGCCTTATCGCTTCGGCAACGACGAGTTCTTCACGGTCACGATGAGTTTGACCTTGACCGGAGACCCCATTTCTCCCAGAAAGGAAGCTGGTTTTGTCCTGACGACCGTCGGCGGGGAAGGCTCGTTCATCGTCAACACCGACGGCCATGAAGTGGTTGCCTTCGGCGGCCCGCTCCCGTTTTATGCCTTTCCTCGCACTTTTCAATCGGGCGATACGATTCAGCTGGGGATTACCTACTTCCTGAATGGCAATGGAAAGCGCGCCGCCATCTACTCCGCCAATTGCCTGCAGAGCCCGCCTCTGGAGTTCAGCAATCTTGAACAAGGCATCACCGATAACAGCGCGCTGGGCGGTTACCTCCAGGTCGTGAATGCACCGTCTATCGCAACCAATTCCGGCAGCGCCGAATTCGAAAACATCAGCGTCGGCGGACCAGACCAGGATTTCGACGGCGTGCCTGATGCCGATGACGCTTGCGCCGCCACACCGCAATGCACGGCGGTGAACACCGGGGGTTGCAGCATCGATCAATTGGTTCCTTGCGCCGGCCCGGCTTCGGGCGGCAAGTGGAAGAACCACGGCGAATATGTCGCGGCCGTATCCCAGGTGGTGGAGCAGCTCCTGGAAGAGGGGAGCATCACGGACGACCAGGCCGATGCCATCCTGCTGTCAGCCGCCCAGTCGGCCTGCGGCGGGAAGAAGTAAACCGAGGAGACAAGACGATTTCAGACCGCCCCGAACCCCGACCCCTTCCACTCCCGCCCGAGAGCGATCCGGCCGAGCCAACTTCGCCTGCCGATGAGGAATTCGCCCGGGCGATGGAGGAATCCGCGGCGCCCAGATTCCACCAGGAGGGGGAGACTGTCGAAGGGACCATCGTGGCGATCGGCCCCGAAGTGGCGTTCGTCAATATCGGGGGGAAAGGGGAGGCGACGATCGATCTCGAGGAGCTGGTGGATCCGGATCGGGCGGAGCCGCTCGCGGTCGGAGACAGAATCAAGGCGGTCATCGTCTCGGTCGCCGGAGGTTTGAGGCTCTCCTTCAAGCTGGCCCAGGGGGCCGCCACGCGGCAGCGCCTGCGCGAGGCATTCCAGGCGGGCTTGCCGGTGGAGGGACGAGTTGAAAAGGCCATCAAGGGAGGATACGAGATTCGCATCGGCGGGCAGCGGGCTTTCTGCCCCATCTCCCAGATCGATACCGAGTTCACGCCCGATGCCACGGTCCATGAAGGGCTGGCCTATACGTTTCGGATCACCGAATGCAAGGAAGACGGCAAAGATCTGGTCGTCTCCCGCCGGGTGCTGCTCCAGGAGGAGGAGGAGAAGCGGGCCGAGAAGGTGCGCCAGGCCGCCATTCCCGGCGCTGTCCTGTCCGGGCGCGTGGCGTCGGTGGTCGCGTACGGCGCGTTCGTCGATCTTGGAGGAGTCCACGGACTCCTGCACGTGTCGGAGATGGGCTGGTCGCGAGTGGAGAAGCCGACCGACGTCGTCAATCCCGGGGACCCGATTACCGTCAGGGTCCTCCGTGTCGACGACAAGGGGAAGATCTCATTGAGCCTGAAACAGCTGCAGGCCGACCCATGGTCCGCGGTGGAGGAGAAATACCGGGTGGGCCAGAAGCTGCGGGGAAAGGTCACCCGGATCGCCGATTTCGGCGCCTTCCTGGAGCTCGAGCCCGGCATCGAGGCCCTGGCTCACGCCTCCACGTTTGCCGCCACCGGAAAACGGGACGGATGGAAAGCGTCGGTTACTCCCGGAGCCACGGTGGCCGTCGAGATCCTGAGCATCGAGCCGGATCGCAGACGCATCGGTGTGGCGGTCCGGCAGGCCGAGGAGGAACCTGAGGCTGTCGAGCCGGAGAAGGCTTCGGGCCCGGCTCCGGAAGGATTCGGCTCAATCGCCGACAAGCTCCGGGCGGCAATCGAGGGGAAGAAGAAAAGCAGCTAGGACTCCTGTAAGGCTTGCTCCCGATCACGGACAGCCTGGGAACGTGCAGCTCGCGGGGGGGCAGCGCTCCATCTGGAGATTCTCCTGCACCTCGCAAGGCAGTCCGTAGTCCCCGCAGCCCTCGAGGGCCGAAACGGTGGAACGGCTGGTGCCGTTGATGACAGGCTGAGCGCCATCCTGCAACGTCCCAGTCTGGACCACCTCGATCCTGAGCGAACATTTCCCGGACACGCGCAGTTCCTGTGTGAACTCCAACGACACATCCGAGCCGGTAATGGCCCCCGAGCCCGTCGCGATGGGATCCGCGCAAGCGCTGAATATTTGCGCGCTCAGGGTCGTGTCCGATTGGGTGAGATTGACGACCCGAGGGTCCGACAAGGACGGGACGCGTGAGCCGCAGTCGCGGGAGGTGACGGTGGTGCTGCTGCGCCACACGCCGTCGACGTTGGGAGGGGTGTCCGTTGGTGGCGGTGTTCCTCCGCCCGTTCCGCCGGTCGTGTCCGACATCGTGTTGCTGTGAGTACTGGAGCAGCCGAGCGATAGAAGAGTGAGAAGCAAGAAGGCTGCTCCGGAAATTGTGTATCTCATGGCGAAGTGTCTCCGAACGCCCGTTCAAAAGGGTTTTCCGATGCACACCCTTATACGATCGGAATCCACGCTGGACAAAGGAAAAGCTGGATCTAGGGCGTTTGCCTTCGAAGAATTACCGGAAAGACCTGAGGGTAGGAAGGACGCCTTGCTCGCGTGGCGAGTCTACCGTGGTGAGTGTGCCGCCCCTGTCCGTTGAACAAAGGGCAGTGTCAATGAGGCCACGCGCCTTTACTTGTCAGCCGGGTTCGGCTTGACGCCCAGCTTCACGAGCCTGGCCGAGAGATCGCCGTAGGGACCGGCGGTGAAGGGGTGACAAGACCTGCCCGGGCGACGGACGTCTGATCAGCGGGGTGCCGGCTCGAGGATTTCGTCGCGGAACAGCGGCCTTCCTGCCTGGGAGGTCCAGAAGCCGTAGAGCGCCGGGGCGGCGGCGGCGGCAAGCGATAGAAGCATCGCCCCCAGGTACCATCCGGCCGGGCTCGGTGTCAGCGGAATATTGTCGAGCAGCCTGAACACGGCGTAAAAGGCGGCGAAGCTCAGCAGGCCGACCTGGAACAGAACGAGCCAGAGAATCGCGCACAAGAAGAACATCCCGACGATGTAGCCCGGAATGCTTCCCGAGGCCGGGTAGAACAAGACCGTCCCCAGCAGCGTCGCCGCGAGGAGGGCCGGGCCGGTGCGCCGCAGCACCAGCCGGAAGATCAACACAATGGTGATTGGGAAGATGATCTCCATGAGTGCCCGGGTGTGAATGGCCACGATGGAGACCAGGGCCGGCACGATTCCCCGCAGCGACTCGAGCGCAAAGACGCTCGAGGCCGGAAGAGCCATCGCCCCGCCCAGCGTCTCGGGAATCCAGGTCTGGAGTCGCTGGGTCAGCGCGCCCACAGCGCCCGCGGCACACCCGATCAGGAGATCGCGTCCCACCAGGGGATCGCGAAAGCGTCCCTCCAGGACTCTCACCCACGAGACCAGCATCCGCGGCCAGAGGCGCCGTGCGTAGGGCTCGATGGCCAGGTAGAAGACGTAGGCCAGCCCGAGCCGCAGCATCGCTGAGGAAAGGTGGTCGATGAACAGACTCGCCTCCGCCGGTGACGCCATGTGATGCGCGCCGAGAAACCAGAGCATCCTCATAGCCCCGAGGTACAGGGCGAAGCGCAGCGCGCCGCGGCGATCCCCCCGGCCGCGGCGAACGTTCCGCAGCGCGACGAACGCGGCGACGATGATCACCGTCACGGAGATTAAAGCGTTCGACAGTCGCGCGGCCTGCCGCCAGAACCCGCCTCGCACGGCCGACTCCTCTGCCGGGCGCGTCCAGCGCTCGACGATCCGCAGGAAGACGGGTTTGCCGCCCTCGGAGACCGCCTCGATCCGGAGGGGTGTCTGCGGCCTTCCGGGCCACAACCCCGTCCAGGCAGCCCGCCGATCCGCGTATACCGGGGGCGCCCACTCCGGGATCGTGGGCGACAGGGTCTTCTGGTCGATTCCTGTGGCACGCAGAAGAGGCGCCCAGTCCGGCTCCTGCGAAGCCGATCCCGGCTCGGTACGCTCGCCCGGCACGACCAGCAGGGAGACCAGACGGCCGTCCGGGTCGAGGCCGACCCGCGCCATCCCGGGGGTTGTCTCCGGCGGATCTTCCATCAAGGTTCCGAAGGACGCACCATTCACCGGCACCAGATCTTCCGGACTCTGTCGGTACCAGAAGAGGATTCCGCTTGGGGGGGCCGACCGGAGAATCTCCCATCGACGCGTGCCCGCACCCTCAAGGCCCCGCAGCTCCTCCAGATAGTCGAGGTTCGGATCGAACGTGAAGAGGCTGTCGCCTGGCTTCCGGTCGTGACCGGCCTCCGTCAGGATTTCCCTCGCCCGCTCCGCCAGGAATTCCGGCGGCTTGTCGAGCGGCACCATTCCCAGGAGCGCGGTCCTCGGCGCCAGAGCCAACAAGGCCACGAGCGTCACGATGAACAAGCCGAGAGCTCCCCAGGCAACCGCTGGCGATGTCGCCCCCTTCTGCCCAGCCTCGGCCACCATCTCCGGGGATGGAGTCTCACCGGCAGCCAGGGCCGCCGCCAGCGGATCGCCGCCGGGGAGCGCGGCGGCGACGGCCAGGGCCGAGGAAGGCCGGCGCGACGGCTCCTGGTCCAGGCAGCGGAGGATGACCCGCTCCACAGCGGGGTCGAACCCCTCCAGAAGGCTGGACGGGGAGGTCGGAGTGGTTTCCAGCTGCAGGCGTCGCAGCTCTCCGACGGACGATGCCTTGAAAGCCATCTTGCCGGTGAACAGCTCGTAGAGCACCAATCCCAAGGCGTAGAGGTCGCTCCGGACGGAGACCTCTCGTCCCGCCAGCTGCTCGGGCGCCATATAGGCCGGTGTGCCCGAAAGAATCTCCCCGCTGCCGATTTCCTCAGCCAGTGCGGCAAGACCGAAGTCGGTAATGCGCGCTCTCCCGCGGCCGTCGATCATGATGTTCGCGGGCTTCAGGTCGCGGTGCAGGACACCGATCTCATGCGCCGCCGCAAGTCCGGCACAGAGCTGCCGCGCGATCTGGATCGCCTTCTCCTTCGGGAGGTGGCCGATCCGTCGCAGGAGAGATGCCAGGTCCTCTCCATCCACGTATTCCATGGACAGAAAATGCTGCCCGTCGGCCTCACCGGCATCGTAGACCCGGCAGACGTTGGAGTGTGAGACCTGGCGTGCGGTCCGCACCTCGTTGAGGAACTGATCGAGGCGCTCAGGTCGCGCGTCGAATCCGGGCGGCAGGAACTTCAGGGCGACCGGCTGCCCGAGCTTGAGGTCGTCGGCCCGGTAAACCTCCCCCATGCCCCCCTTCCCGAGCAGGCCGACGATGCGGTAGCGGCCGGCGAGCAGGACGCCCGGCAGGAACCGCGCTTCTGATGGGGTGGAATTGGACGACGCCAAACGGCCGGGCGACCCTCTGGCGACAGGCGGCACATTCACCGTTGGGGATGAAGACATCGGCGAAACGGGCCTTCCGCAGGACCCGCAAAAACGGTTGTCCGGAAGCATGGGGCTCGAGCAGATCGGGCAGGTGGCCCTGATTGACATGGCGCAAAGCTTAGCACAGGGAACGAGGGCGCCCGCGCTGGCCGAAGACCATGCAATGCGAGAGTCTCGCTTACCGCACGATGGCTATCGGTACTGCCAAGCTGGTTAACACCTCGGGAGAATCCCGGTTAACGGAGAGTGAGATAGCTCGGGCGAGAAACCCCCGATTCTCCGAATTGATAAGGCCCAATTCAGCGAGTAAGCGAGACCAGTAGCTTCACGGATCCACGGGTTTCGGCTTGATGCCCAGCTTCACGAGCCTGGCCGAGAGATCGGCGTAAGGGCCGGCGGTGAAGGCTTTCCATTTCTTCTCGAAAGCGGCGATTCCCTTCTCGTAGACGGCGAGCATTTCCCGCTGCGAGGAAGTAGGCGCCGCGTCGGCGTTCTCCAGGTCGGTGGCCAGCGTCGCCAGATCGGCGTTGGCGGAGGCGGGCTTCTCCTCGCGCGCCTCGGCAAGCTTGTCGATCTGTTCCTTCTGCCGCTCGATGCTCTTCCGGAGCGAGACGGCGGCGGGATCTTTCTGCCCGGCTTCCAGGAGCCTCACGGCCTGGGCGCGCTCCTTCTCGAGAATCGCCGAGCGCGACATCGCCTGCCCCATCCGAAGCTGGAATTCGAGCAAATTCCCCAGATCCTCCTGCGAGACCTGGACGCGTGGATCCATCGTGACCCGAAGCGGCTGCTCGATCGTCGAGCCCCCGGCGTCGAGCCGGATGCGATACGTCCCCGGCAAGACGAAGGCACCCGCAGGCAGAGCGTCGGTCTCGCGGCCCGCAACCGCCGCGATCGAATACTCATATTCGGCGGCAGACGGCCGCTCGTAACGGAGGTTCCAGACGAATCGATGATGTCCTGGCGTCGATTGCAGCCTGCCGGCTCCCCGGAGATAGAGGTCCGTGAAATAAACGTCGGCTTCGACCTTCTCCGGCGGATCGGCGCTCGAGAAGCGGCGCACCGTCTTCCCCTGAGCATCGAGAATCTCGAGGCTCACCGGCCCCGAGATTCCGTCCGGCAGCACATAATCGATGATGGCGCCGTCGGGAGGATTCTCACCGCGCGGCTCTTCGGGGGGAAGCGGGGTGTCCTTGTTCTGATTGCCGCGCAGCCGGTAGGTCTCGCCGGGCGGCACGAGCCTGACGGAATCCACCGGTGAAGCGGTATCCCGCAGCGGGGCGAGCTGGTCCAGGATCCAGAGGGCGCGCCCCTGTGTCGCCGCTACCAGATCATCCCCTACGACCCGGAGGTCGTTGATGCCGGTGGTGGGAAGGTTGAGCTGGAGCGTCTGCCAGCTCTCGCCGTCGTCGAAGGAGGCCCAGACGCCGCGGCTCGTTCCGGCGAAGAGAAGCCCGGACCGCCGTGGATCCTGCCGCAACACTCCCAGCCACGCGCTCGCGGGCAGGCCGTGGCCGATCTCTTCCCAGTGGGCCCCATAATCATGCGTGCGATACGCGATCGGCCGGAAATCGTCCCGCCGGTGCCCATCGGCGGCCACGTAGGCGGTGGCGGGATCGCTCGGCGAGGCGTCGATCTGGCTGACCCTGGTCCAGTCCTGCAGCCCGGGGGGCGTGACATTCTTCCAGCTCTTCGAATCGTCGCGCGTCACCCATACCCGTCCGTTGTCGGTGCCCGCCCATACGATCCCGTCCGCAAGCGGCGAAGGGGAGATGGCGAAGATGGTTCCGAAGCCGCAGCGAGTGGCGCGCGCCACCGGCACGTCGCCCTCGCATTTCGCATCCTTGGGGGCATCGCTGAGATCGGGGCTGACGGTCTCCCAGCTCTGCCCCGAGTCGAGCGAGCGGAAGAGAACCTGCGACCCGACGTAGATGGCGTGGGGCGGGCGGGGCGAGACGGTCATCGGAGTGATCCAGGGGTAGCGGTAGCGGGCCGTGCCCGGCCGCGCGCCGTAGCTCGACACCGGCCTGGGCGCCACGTTCTTGACCTGTCCCGTCTCGGAGTCCCATCGTGACAGCCGGCCTCCCAACCCGGCGCCGTACACGATCCCGGGATGGGCCGGATCCGGCACGTCGCCATCCCGCTCGTCGCCTCCCACCGGATGCCAGTCGCGAAACGTGAGCTGCCCGTAATCGCTGCGCGAGGCGATGCCCACCGTTCCCGAGTCCTGCTGGCCACTGTAGATCCAGTAAGGAAACTGATCGTCCACCGCGAGCCGATAAAACTGCCCCGTGGGCTGGTTGTACCAGCTGCTCCACGACTCGCCGCCGTTCAGCGTCAGCACCGCTCCCTGATCGGCGGCGGTGATCATGCGACGCGGGTCGGTGGGGTCGATCCAGAGGAAGTGATAATCGTCGCCTCCCGGTGATCCCTTGGCGTAGCGAAACTCCTTGCCGCCGTTTCTGGAGACGCGCATGGAGCGTCCCATGGCCCAGACAACCTCGGGATCCCTGGGATCCGCCGTGAGGTTGTTGCAGTAGGCGGAGGCCAGCGAGGTGTCGGAGTTGACGTAGCTCCAGGTGTTGCCGGCGTCCTCCGAGCGGTAGAGCCCGCCGCCTTTCTGGGCGTGAATCGCCGCCCAGACTCGCCGCGCGCGGGTGAGAGGGGAAACGGCCAGCTCGATCCGTCCGAGCGGTCCTGCGGGAAGTCCCCGGGATCCCGCCTTGGACCAGGTCTTTCCTCCGTCGACGGATCGAAAGATCCCGCTGCCCGGCCCCATCGGCGGCTGGAAGTAATCGAGCCAGGGGTGGCGGCGGACCTCCCACAACGAGGCGAAGAGGATCTCGGGCAACGCCGGATCCCCGGCCAGATCGACCGCGCCGACCTCAGGGCCCCGGTCCAGCACGTGCACCCAGCTCTTCCCACCATCGGTCGTCCGGTAAAGGCCGCGCTCGGGGTTGGGACCAAAGACGTGTCCCAGTGCCGCGACGATCGCCACGCCGGCATCTCTCGGATCGACCCAGATCGCGCCGATGTGCCTGGTCGCCGACAATCCGACGTGGCTCCAGGTGGCGCCACCGTCGGTCGACCGATAGACGCCGTCGCCATCGACGATGTCGTAGCGTTGGTGGACCTGCCCCGTTCCGACCCAGATCACCCTGGGGTCGCTGGGCGCGAGGGCCAAAGCGCCGATCGAGGCACTCCCCATCTGGTTGAAGATCGGCGTCCAGGTGACCCCGGCATTGTTGCTCTTCCAGACGCCCCCGTCCGCCGAGCCGAAATACCAGGTGGCCGGATCGCCCGGCACTCCCGCGGCGACGGTGGCCCACCCTCCGCGGAACGGCCCCGCCAGCCGCCAGCGCATCTCACCATAGGCCGAGACCGGAACGACTGAGTCTTTGGAGGCAGCCTGAGGCGCGCCGGCGAGACCCAAGGCGGCTGTCAGGACGAGACCGACCTGGATCAATCCAGCAGCGCGGCGCATACGAGTCTCCTTCGGCATCCTTATTGATGGGATGACTCTTCACCACACCCGGCAGCGTTTTTCCGGAGCCAGGGCCTGTCCGGTCTTGCAGCTGAATGCCTGCTGAAACTCCGGCATGTTCGCCACCACGCCGTTGATCCGGTACTTACCGGGTGAATGTTCGTTGGTGATCGCCGACACGCGCAGGTTTTCCGGCCGCTGGTTCTCGCAAGCCCACTGCGCGAGCCCGACGAAGAAGCGCTGCTCCGGCGTGAAGCCTTCGCGCTTGTCCAGCTTCATGCCGGATAGGGCCGACTTCCAGGCCATCCACGCGAGGATCGTCCCGCCCAGGTCGGCGACGTCCTCGCCCTCGGTCAGCTTGCTGTTGATCTTGATGTCATCGACGATCACGTACTGCGCATACTGGTCCACGACGCACTGGGCGCGCTTTTCGAAGGCGGCACCGTCCTCCCGGGTCCACCAGTCGCGCAGGTTGCCCTTGGCGTCGAACTGCCGCCCTTCGTCGTCGAAGCCGTGCGTCAGCTCGTGGCCGATGGTGGACCCGGTATTGCCATAGTTCGGCGCGTCGTCGATCTTGATGTCATAAAGCGGCGGCTGCAGCACGCCCGCCGGGAAGTTGATGTCGTTCATCTGCGGGTCGTAGTAGGCATTGACCGTCGGCGGCGAAATGAACCATTCGGTACGGTCCACCGGCTTGCCGATCTTGTCCAGCCAGCGCTTCGACTCGAAGGCATTGGCGCGGTCCACGTTCCCGGCGAAATCGCCGCGCACGATGTTCAGGGTGCCGTAATCGCGCCACTTGTCGGGATAGCCGATCTTGTTGACGATGCTGTGCAGCTTGGCCAGCGCCTGCTGCTTCGTCGCCGGGCCCATCCAGTCGAGCTGGTTGATGTCCTGCTCCATGGCGTGCTCGATCTGCTGGGTCATCTGCAGCGTGCGCCGCTTCGTGTCCGGGCTGAAGGTGCGATGGACGAACTCCTCCCCGAGCGCGTCGGGCAGCTGGCGGTCCACCAGCGACACGCAGCGCTTCCAGCGGGGACGCAGCTGGGGTGTCCCGCGCAGCGTCCGGCTGAAAAAATCGAAGTCCTCGTTCACGAACGCCGACGACAGGTACTGAGCCTTGCGATGGGCCCAGTGCCAGCGCAGGTAGCTCTTCCAGTCGTCGAGCGGCACCGACTTGAGCTGTTCCTCCAGACCCTTGAAGAATCCCGGCTCCGTGACATTGAACGTCTGCACGCCCGGCAATCCGGTGGTGCTGAGGTAGGCGCTCCAATCGAACGAGGGCACCAGCGCCTGCAGCTCCGCGCGTCCCATCTTGTGGAACAAGTTGTGCGGCTCGCGCTTCTCCACGCGGGTCAGCGATGCTTTGGCCAGGGCCGTTTCGATGGCCAGGACCGTGTTCGCCTGGCGGGTCGCCGCCTCCGGTGAATCGCCGAGGAGCTGGAACATCCTGCCGACGTGCGCCGTGTACTTCTGCCGCAGGTCTTGCGACTTCTCGTCGGTCTTGAGGTAGTAATCGCGGTCGGGCAGGCCCAGACCGCCGGCGCTGGCGAAGGCGATGATCTGCGACGAGTCGGCGTAATCCTGGCTCGCCCCGAACCCGAACATCAAGGAGCTGAAGTAGAAGTTGAGCGAAGCCATGTGCATCGTGGCCATGAGGGGCGCCAGAGACTTCACGTCCTTGACGGCGGCGATCTGCTCCATCATGGGTTTGAGCGGCTGCGCGCCCAGCTTCTCCACCGCGCCTTCATCCATGCACGCGGCGAACTGGTCTCCGATCTTCTGTTGCGCCGGCGTGCGCTTGCCGGTGCTGCGCCCCAGCTCCTCGAGGATTCCCCACAAGTAGGCCTGATTCTCGTTCGTGAGCTTGCCGTAAACGCTCCAGGAGGCCTGGTCGGGAGGAAGGGGATTGGCCTTCATCCAGCCGCCGCACGAGAACTGGTAGAAATCGGTGCACGGATCCGCCGAGCGGTCCAGCCAGCGCACGTCCAGGCTCGGAGAGTAGGGAAGCGCCGTCAGCGGCTTCTCCGCCGGCGCGGTTTCAGCCGGCGCCTTGGCGGGAGGAGCGGGCGTGCCGGGCTGCTGGGGAGAGGCGGCTAGAAAAAGCAGGCAGGCAATAAGCGCGAACACACGCTGCGACATGCGGAGCTCCTGTGAAAGCGCACAGTCTAGAAGAATGCCTGAGCCTGCACAAGGAGCTCGCTAAACAACAATAATCGATAGCATTCCTTCCTGGCCTGTCATATAGAAGGGTCTTCCGGCGCCACTCAGGTCTGTCGGAAAGCGAGGCGGCGACCCGATCGGATGAAAACCAGCTCGGGGAGGCGCGCCGAATCGACCCGGTTTCAACTTTCTTCCTGGCGGTATCGATGGGTTTGGTGATCGAAAAGCTACCGGGGGCCGATGCCCCGAAAGAGGACTTGCTGTCATATGAGCCTGCCTCCAAATCCACTCATCGGGTGACGAGTCGGGAGCCCAACCCCGGACCGGCGGATCGGGACACGATGGGCCGGAGGCTCGCGGAGCTGCACCCGGCAGCTTTCGGTTGGGCGCTGGCCTGCTGTCGTCGGAATCGGACGCTCGCGGAGGAGGTCACTCAGATGGCTTACCTGAAGGTTCTCGCGGGAGAGGCCCGGTTCGATGGCCGATCGTCGTTGAAAACCTGGCTGTTCGGCGTCATCCGCCACACCGCTGCAGCTGAGCGACGCAAAGCCTGGCTGACTCTCTCCGGACTTACTCGCTTCGCACGGCTGCAGTCGGCTTCTCCCACCGCGCTCTCCGAAGCGGAGGCCGCCGGCGACACGAAACAGCTGCTGCGCGCGCTGGAGCGCCTGTCACGCCGCCAGCGTGAGGTGCTCCATCTCGTCTTCTACCAGGATCTGACGCTCGAGAGCGCGGCGGCCGTTCTCTGCATCACCCTGGGAGCGGCCAGGGTCCATTACGATCGCGGGAAGAAGCGCTTGCGAGCCCTTCTCTCCTTCGAGGCCTCCCTATGAGAAACAACCAGGATCCCGAGCAGGACTTGCGCGCGCGCTTCGAAGCGCTTCGGCTTCGCGACGCCGCCGGGGCCGGCCGGTTCGAGGCCGCCTGGGACGCCGCGCGACGGCGGCTCGAGAACCGGCGCTTCCCCTTCTCCTTCCGGAAGCGAATGTACCTGGCGGCGACGGGGGTCACGGCCATGGCCGCCGCCGCGGTGCTGATTTTCGTATATCGCCCGCCGCGCCCATCTGTCGAGGAGGCGATCCTTCAAGCTCAGGAGCTGCAGAGCTGGTCGGCACCCACCGATTCGCTCCTCGAAGCCGCCGAGCTCGCGAATCGCAAGACGATCCCCGACCCGGAGTCGACGAAATCTTCCGGCGGATCCCCGGAGGCACCGTCCCCCCGGTCACCCTGATCACAAAACTGGAACAAGGAGGAAAACCTTGAGACGAATTCTCGCCACCGCTCTGCTTCTCTTCGCCACCGTTACGATCGCCTCGGCCGCCGGGCCCGGTCCACGAGGTCCGCATCACGGGCCGGGTTGGATGATGTCGGGTGGTCCTCTCTGGGAAGCGTCTCTCTTCCCGCCCGATTTCGTCCTCGAGAACCAGTCCCAGATCGGCCTCACCGATGATCAGATTCTCGCCATCACCAAGGATGTCGGGGCCACCCACGACAAGCTCCGCGCCCAGCACGACACTCTCAAGGGGTTGGTGGATCAGCTCCGCGGCCTCCTGGACGCGCCCCAGGTGGATGAGAAGGCCGCGCTGGCGCTGGCGTCTCAGCTGATGGATGCCGAGAAACAGCTGAAGACCGCCCATATGGGCCTGATGATCCGGGTCAAGAACCGGTTGACCCCGGATCAGCAGGAGAAGCTCCAGTCACTTCGTCCGGCGCACCCGCAGCGCCCGCCTGCGCCGCCCGAAGGTTCCGATCCCGAACCCTCCCTCTGAATCTTCAAATCGAAAGGTGGCGGTCCGGCAGAAACGGACCGCCACCGATTCGAGTCTCCCTGCTGCATCACGACGAAGGGATCTTCGGCAGGAGCAGAGCGTTCAAGATGAGCTTGAGCGTGGAAGGGGTCGAGCCGCGGAAATTGGGCGAGAAGGCGTAGAGGACGAACTGGCCGCGCCCCTTGCGCGCCCAGACGCCGGAAACGGTATCGACGAGGAGCTTTTCGTTCTCGGCGAAGCCGGAGAGAAGGATGTTCTCCTCAGGAGTTCGGACCAGGACGCGGCGGTCCATGTCGGGTCCCGGCTGTGAGGTCCGAAACACGGGCTTGCCCTGGAAGAAGAAGCCGCCATCCTCAGGCATCCCCCAGGTGAGGGGGCTGTCCTGCGCGAAGCGGGCATGCAGCCAGGATCCGGGCACCGCGAGCCCTTTCTTGGCCAGATCCCTGGCCACGTTCTCGACCGGGATCTGAAATTCTTCTTCTTCGGTGTTCTTTCCCTTGGCTCGCTTGATCTTCTGAACACCCAGGAAGAGATCGCAGGCCTGCCCCCACGCCAGGATGATCCCACCCTGGTCGACGAAGCCCATCAGCTTTTGCATTCCCTTGTCGCCAATTCCCTTGCGAAACTCCGGCGGGAGGTCGGGCAGCGCGATTTTCTCCTCGTCACCCTTGAAATGTCCTTCCATCAGCTCGTCCTTCGTGTTGTCAGGGAAGACGATGACGTCGAAACGGGCGAAGTCGAGCTTCTCGATCTCGCCGGGGTGCACCACCTGGAAAGGAACGTCGTAGGTGTCGAAAAGGAAGCGGGTCCATCCCGCTTCCATGTCGTGGAAGTGGGTTTCCATCAGCGCCACGCGCGGCGACCGGAGCGGCACGAGGGCCACCGCGGGGGCCGCGGTCAGGATCACGGCGCGCACGGTCAACTTGTCGAGAAGGGCCTGCAGGGCGGAGCCCGTGGCGCCCTGGATGATGACGCTTCCGGCGGGAAGCGGCGCGTCGCCGATGCTTACCTGCGCGGTCGTCCGGCTCGCCGGAAGATGGCTCTTCAAGGCCAGGAATGCGCCACGCAACGCCTCGTTCTGATCCGCCGGCAGGGCGACTCCCCACGTGCCGGCGGGCAGATGGGTGATGCGGCCTTCGAGCGCAAAGGGGAGCTCCAGGGGACGCCAAGATGTCTCCAGCGCCGGGATGCGCGCGTCGACCGCTTCGGCGTTGACCCCGCAATGCAGCGGAAGCGACCAGCTGGTGATGTCGTAGGGGCGGATCATCTCGCCGCCGGGCGTGTAGTGCCGGATCGGGTAACGCTGACGCTCCATCACTTCCTGGATGAAGGGACGGAAAGGCTGGGCGAGGGGAACGATGACGGAGCCTGCTTCGAAGCTCCGGCTCCCTGAGGCCACCGCCTGCGGCAGGCGGTAGAGCCGCACGCCGTGCTCCGCGAGGAGGTTGACGAGCCGCACCCATTCGCCGGGGTCCCGCTGCCGGGGCGGCAGGACGAAATAAAACGGCGGCTGATTCCGCCCGCGTGCCACTTCACGGCGGCAGAGGTCGTTCTGGAAGCGCAGCAGGTCGCCGCGATTTTCGGACGCCGTGTGCAGCAGGGAGCGGAACGAGGAGAGCTCGTAGGCCACCGCGTCGCTGAGCCGCCACCATCCTCCCGGCCAGGGATCCAGCATGTTCACGCTCTTCTTGTACTCCGCCAGTCCCTTGCCTCCCCCTTCCAGCTCATTGGGCTCGACGTAGACGGGCGAGGCGCCGTTGGGCGTCGCGTTCTCGGTGAGCAGCGAGATGCTGTTCTTCCAGAGCGCGGTCTCGGTGGAGCCGGGCCAGTAGTTGTCGAACTCCCAATGCTGCGAGACCCCCTTGAGGCCGTCGCGCGACATGTCGTGGGTCATGTTGGTGCCGAAGAGATTGATCCAGCTCCATACCTCGGCGTCGACGTTCTCCGCGATCGGATCGTGATTGGGAGGGCAGTAGTAGCGCGGGCCCGAGGCGCCCATCCCATGCTTCTCGACCATGACCTGGGGGAACCACTCGGTGGAAAAGAGACGCGAGACGGCGCGCGTATCGTCCTGGGAAAGGGTCACGTAGTCGCGGTTGTTGTCGTGGCCGACATAACGATGGTACACACCCGGGAGCGACGAGCCGTCCCAGGAGGTCCCACGATAGGTGCGGTAGTTCTTCACCACCATGTCGAGACCGTCGGGGTTCTGGGAGGGGACCACCATCCAGACGACGTCCTCCATCTGGCGGAGCACCCCGGGGTCCTCCGTCACGGCCAGCTCGTAGGCGTAGAGGGGGAAAGACTGACAGGGCGCCAGCTCATCGGCGTGCATGGAAAGCGTCGCGAGCAGGAACACGCGGCCGTGATCGACGAGCGTGACGCGCTCGGCGTCGGGAATCGCAGGATCGAGGGCGAGGCGCCGATTGATCTTCGCCAGCTCGTCGAGGCGTGCAAGGTTCGCTTCGGTCGAGATGAAAACAGCGAGCATCGGCTTGCCCAGCGGTGAGGAGCCGATCTGGCGGACCTCCACCCGCGGCGAGGCCTGGTCGAGGGCCTTCAGGTAGCCGGAGATCTGCTCGTAGTCGATCAGCTTTCCTTCGGCCCCCGGCTTGAAGGTGAAATAGGCTTCCGGGGTCGGTGGAGCTCCTGCCACGACCGGCGCGGCGGCCGCCATCCCGATCAAGACCGAGACGAGCCATCCCGTTCTGAACATGACTTTCCCTCTCCTGGTGCCCGGTTGAATGGAACCCTGGCGTAGAGCCGGGAGATTGTAATCGTTGGCGATGGAGCCAGGGAAGACGGCCTGGCCGCAGGACCTTCCTGAACAACCGGAGCTTCACTTGGAACCGATTTCCCGGAAACTCCCGCGACGGAATTCCCGTATGAGGTGGTGACGGCGGTAGTTTGCCTCCTGGCCGGGACGTAACGGGTAACCCTGGATGATTTCAGACCTGCGTTTCGCGTTTCGCCAGCTGATCAAGTCGCCAGGCGCCTCCCTGATCGCGATCCTCGCGCTTGCCCTGGGGATCGGGGCGAACAGCGCGATGTTCAGCATCATCAACGGGCTCTTCCTGCGCCCCCTGCCCTATCCCGACCCGCAACGGCTGGTGGTGCTCCGATCGTCGCTCCCGGAGGGCCAGCTCAACAACGTTCCATTCTCCTGGCCCCGGTTCCTCGTGGTGCGCGAGCACCAACGAGTGTTCAGCGATCTGGCAGTCGCCGCCTTCAACGGCTTCACGCTCACCGGCCGGGGCGACCCGGAGCAGGTCCCCGGAATCATGGCCTCGGCCAACTTTCTTTCCGTTCTGGGGGTACAGCCGGTCCACGGGCGGTCCTTCTCCCCCGAGGAAGATCGGGCGGGTGGGTCCGACGTGGTCATGATCAGCGACAACTTCTGGCAAAGGCACTTCCAGGGCAGCGAGCAGGCTCTGGGCCAGACGCTGACGCTCGACGGCAAGCCCCGCACGATCATCGGCATCCTGCCGCCGGCTCTTTCGCGTTTTCCGTTCAACCAGACGGATGTATGGGCTCCGCGCCCGATGGAAGTGCCTTTTCTCGTGCCGGCGCAGGTGGACAACGGCGCCTTCACGTTCCAGGTGATCGGCCGACTCAAGCCCGGCGTCACGCTGACGCAGGCGCGGGAGAACGTGAGCCTGCTCGCCGGAAGCTACCGGGCCAGGTATCCCAAGAACGTCGACGCCCCTTCCCAGGCGAACGTGGACTTGTTCCTCGAGAGCCTCGTGGGCAACCAGCGCCGGACGCTGGGGGTGCTGTTTGCCGCCGTCGGCTGCGTGCTCCTGATCGCCTGCGCCAACGTCGTCAACCTGCTGCTCGCCCGCTTCACCGCCCGCAGCAAGGAGGTCGCCGTGCGCGTTGCGCTCGGTGCCGGCCGAGGTGGCGTCATCCGGCCCTTCCTCCTGGAAAGTCTTCTGGTGTCCCTGATCGGCGCGGGCCTCGGCCTTCTCCTGGCACATTGGAGTCTCCAGGGATTCCTCCAGGCTGGACAGGGCTTCATCCCGCGCGCGCTCGAGGTCGCGATCGATCCGTCCGTGCTCGCCTTTACCGCGGGCCTCGCGCTGCTCACGGGTCTGGCGACCGGTCTCGTGCCCGCCCTGCGGGCGGCGAATCACGATGTCAACGATGCTCTGAAGGCCTCCCCGCGCGGCTCGACCCGCGGCGTCGCGGAAAGCCGCTTGCGGCAGGGCCTCCTCATCGGTGAGATCGCGCTGTCCCTCGTGCTGCTCGTTTCCGCCAGCCTCCTGCTCACGAGCTTCGCTCGCCTGCAGAACGTCGCCCCCGGGTTCCGGCCGGCCGGGTTGTTCGTCGGCTTTCTCAACGTGCCGCCGACGCGCTACGAGACGAAGCCTGCGCTTGCGAGCTTTTATCGTCAGGTCCTGGAGCGCATGGCGGGACTGCCGGGGGTGCGCGCCGTGGCGCTCAACGACGCTTTGCCGCTGAGCGGCGCAACCCCGCAGGCGCCCGTCGCGGTCGTCGGCCGCGAGCTGCCGCCGCTCAGCGAGCGCTCTCTCGCGCTGCGCCACCTCGTCAGTCCGCGGATGTTCGAGACGCTCGGCATCCGGATGCTGGCCGGACGCGACTTCGACGATCGAGACAGTCCCGAGGCGCCGCACGTCGTGATCCTCAACGCGACGATGGCCCGTCAGTTCTTCGGCGACGAGGATCCGATCGGAAAGCATCTCGTGACCGGCATGGGCCAGATCGAATCGGAAGTGGTGGGCCTCGTTGCCGATAATCATTCGAATGACCTGACGACCCGCCCGGTGGCGGAGTATTTCCTGCCGATCCTGCAACGGCCCGAGAATTTCGCATCTCTGGTTCTGCGGGTGGAGGGCGATCCGGCCGCTGTCACCGGCGCGGTGCGCGGGGCTCTGAAGGAGGTCGACTCGGGGTTGCCGTTGCTGAATCCGCAGACGATGACGGCGCTGATCGCCCAGACGAGCGCGGATCGACGCCTCATCATGGTGCTGCTATCGATCTTCGCCGGCCTGGCGGTGGTGCTCGCCAGCATCGGCCTCTATGGGGTAATGGCGTACATGGTCGGGCAACGAACCGGCGAATTCGGCATCCGGATGGCGCTCGGCGCCGGGCCGGGCGCCATGACGCGGATGGTCGTCCTGCAGGGCCTCAGAGTCGCGGCCGCCGGCATCCTGCTCGGCGCCTTCGCGGCACTCGGCCTGACTCGCCTGTTACAGAGCTTCCTGTTCGACGTCCAGCCGTCCGACCCGCGGATCTACGCCGGCATCTCCGTCCTGATCTGTATCATCGCCCTCTGCGCTTGCTGGATTCCCGCACGACGTGCCGCTCGAATCGATCCCCTCGTCGCCTTGCGGGCGGAATAGGGACCCGCGGGGTCGGCGCAGGACCGCGTCTCTCTCTCCATCAACAAGACCCTGGATAACTCAACGCCGGGCACGACTCACCGATACAGTGCTCGGATTGGACCTTGGAGGGGTCATTCCACGTGCAGGGCGATCATCGGGTCGACAGAGGAGGCGCGACGGGCCGGGAAGAAACAGGCGAGGATGGCGGCGAGGGAGAGAACCAGGATCACCAGGGCGAACACGAGGGGATCGGTCGGCGCGACTTCGAATAGCAGCCCCCTCAGGACGCGGGTGACGGCGACGGCTCCAAGCAATCCGAATCCTGTCCCGAGGAGAGCGAGCTTGAGGCCCTGCGCCAGGACCATCCCCAGGATGTCGCGAGGCCGGGCACCGACGGCGAGGCGCACGCCGAATTCATGGGTTCTCTGACTGACCGCGAGGGCGATGACGCCCCCGATTCCGGTCCCGGCGATGAGGAGCGCCACCAGTGCGAAGATGCCCAGCAGCCGCGCCGTCAGGCTCGGAGCGGCAATCGAGTCGGCACGGACCGTGTCCAACGAACGAATTCTCCCCGCCGGCTGGTTCGGATCCACCTCGTAGAGGCGCTGGACGACGATGCGCGCGATGTCCATCGGGTCGTTCCGCGTCCGCACCACCAGGTTCCCCTGCAGTAGCGGCGATTGGGCGAGCGGAAGGTAGATTCCGTCTCTCCAGGGTTGATTCAGTCCGTTCTCCTTCGTGTCGCCGACGATCCCGACGACGCTCCGCCATGTGCGTCCTTGATTCAAGGAGATCCGCCGCCCCACTGCATCGCCGCCGGGCCAGCGATGCCGCGCCAGGGCCCGGTTGACCACGACCACGCCGGCGGCGTCGGCGCTGTCGCGAAGCTCGAAGGTCCGTCCCTGCACCACCGGAATGTGCAGCGTTTCGAAATAATCCGCGGAGACGACGTGGATGTCGGCGCGCGGCGCCTCGCGGCCCGCTTCCTCGGGCTGTCCTTCGATCTGGAAGGAGCTGGCTTGCACCGATTGGTCGAGCGGCACGGAGAGCGAGACCGCGGCGGAGATCACCTGTGGCTGGGCCTGGACCTTTTCCAGGAGCGATTGGAAGAAATTTCCGCGCTTGGGACCGTCGGTGTATTTCGCGAAGTCGAGATAGATATCCATGGTCAGGACGTTCTCGGGCCGGAAGCCCGGATCCACGCGCTGGAGGTTGAGGAGGGTGCGCAGCATCAGCCCGGCGCCGATCAGGAGCACGAAAGAGACCGCGAACTGCGCGACGATCAGTAGATTCTGTCCCCGGCGTCGCGATGCCCCGAGCGTCGACTGGATGCCGCCCCCTTCCTTCAGGCTGCCGCTCAGATTGCCCCGTCCCGCCAGGGCGGGCGCCGAGCCGGAGACCAGGCTGGTCAGGAAGGCCAGAGCGATGGTGAACAGCAGGATCGGCTCATCCATCCGGATCTCGCTCGCGCGCGCGGTGAAGCGGCCCGCGAGCCGCGTCAGCATCTCCATCATCCCAATCGCCAGAAGCCATCCCACCGCGCCGCCGGCAAGGGAGAGGATGCAGCTCTCGGTCAGGAGCTGGCGGAAAAGCCTGGCCCTTCCCGCGCCCATCGCCGCACGCAAGGCGAGCTCGCGATCCCGGCGCGCCATCCTGGCGAGGTTCAGGTTCGCGACGCTCGCGCAGGCGATGATCAGGACGAAGCCGGCGGCCATCAGCAGGATCAGCATCGTCGGTTTCGCGGCCTGGGTCAGCTGCGTGCGCAACGGCACCGTCCTGGCGGCGGCGTGGGAGCCGGCGGGATAGGAGTCTGGATGCTCGCGCTGCAGGGAGGCGACCACCGTCGTGAGATCCGCCTGGGCCTGCGCGACAGCCGTTCCGGACTTCAGGCGGCCGAAGAGCGCGACCATCCTTCCGTTGCGGTTGGTCACCAGGCTCGGGTTCGAGCGGAACGGGCAGGCGGTCGACGGCATGTAGACGTCGTTCCGATCCGGATATTGCGGAAAGGGGGGCAGGACTCCCACGACGGTGTGAATCTTGTCGTTCATCTTGAAGTCCTTCCCGACGACCGTCGGATCTCCGCCAAAGGAGCGTTGCCAGTACTCGTAGCCGAGCAGGAGCACCGCGGGAGCTCCATCCTTCTCGTCTTCCGACCTGAAGTCGCGCCCGAGCAGCGGTTTCACTCCGAACAGGTCGAAGTAGTTCCAGGAGACGACGCCGGTCTCGACGCGCTCCGGCTCGGCGCGTCCCAGCAGGATGAAGGACATGTTGTGATACTCGACCAGTCCATCCAGGCTTCGGTTCCGGCTCCTGAGGTCCATCATCTCCGGAACGGAGAAGGCGGTCGTCGAGACGCTGCTCGGAGGGGCTTCCTGGCTCAGGACGACGAGGCTCTCGCCGTGGGCGTAAGGGAGCGGCTTGAGGAGCACCGCGTGCACGACGCTGAAGATGGCCGTGGTCGCGCCGATCCCCAACGCCAGCGTGACAATGGAGGCGAGAGTGAATCCAGGGTTCCGGCGCATCATGCGCAGGGCGAAGCCCGCGTCCTGACGAAGTATGGCGAGGTGCTCGCGCGGCGCGGTGGTGAAGATTCCGACGATCGTCTCCCACCAGAGCTTCGCCAGCCCTCCCCCACGTCCCCTTTCGGCATCGGCGTGCTGTTTGTGGAAAACCGCTTCCATCTCGCCACCGAAATCGCCTCGGAACTCGAAAGGGAGGAGGCGCAGGAGCGCGCGGTAGCAGCGCATCGAGAAGCTCGGTCGTTCCTTCATGGGCCGGGTCCGAGGTTCCTTGCGCGTCAGCGGGCCGGCGTGAGAAACGAGCCGGGAGACTTTTCGAACAACGCCTTGTGCTCCTGGGAGCAGAAGTAGTAGGGGCTGTTCTTGTAGACCGACTTCAAGGTTCCCCCAGAGGACGGATCGACCTCCATCTGGCATACGGGGCAGAGAGGATGCTCCGGCGTCGACGCTCGCTGGACGGCGTAGACCTGATTCGATGCGGGATTCTTCCAGCCGTCTCCCAGGTACTCCATCTGATAGGCGGTCTCCGTCGCGACCTGGGTGCCGAAGTAGCGCTCCACGACCCTTAAAGCGAGATCGATGCCCGACGAAAGCCCGCCCGCCGTGGCGAGATTTCCCATCTCGACGTAACGAGCTCCCCGGCGGACCTGGATGTCGGGAAAGCCGGCGGCCAACTCGCTGTAGCTTGAATGATGGGTCGTGGCAGCCTTGCCGGAAAGCAGACCCGTTCTGGCGAGAAGGAAAGCTCCGGTGCAGACCGACATCGTCACGTCAGCGGTCTTGGACGACTTACGAATCCAGCTCAGCATCGCCTCGCTGCGCCCTCCCTGGGCCGGAATGACGATGACCTTGGGCGCCGGGGCGTTCTGCAGCGAATAGTCGGGAACGATCTTCAGCCCGTTGCTGGCCCGGATCGGCTGCGTCGATTCGGCGACGGTGTAGAGCTGAAACGGGGGGTCCTTCCTTCCCGCGATGTAGGTGTCCTGGAAGACCTCCCATGGCCCCGCGAAATCGATGACCTGGGCTCCTTCGGAAAGAAGGATGGCGACGGGAATGCTCCCCTCGCCCGGCGCCTTGAGCGGATTCGGTTTGTCCAGCGCCGCCCCTGCGGCGGAGGCTGCGGGTGCCGGAGCCTTCGTGGTCGCAGCGGAAGCCCAGGCGAAAACGCCGAGACCGACCATCCCGAAGAGTGCGAGTAACGTGATCCATCGCGTACGTTTGACCATTGCCTGCACCATTTGAGCTTTCCTCTCTGCTGTCCTTTGTATCCGGTTCACACCACGGAATGGTTCGAGGCGAGCGCGGTTCCATCATCATCGGCCCGTACCGTCCGGCACGTCATGCGGGTCGGAACCTCCCCAGCAGCCGGCGGGAACGGGCATGGGCCACCAGCCGATCCAGCCTCTCGGCTTCGCTCGCGGCCGCCTCGCGCCCCTGGGGGGTGAGGCGATAGGTGCGCCTGCGCTCGTCGTCCTCGGGCGCGGCCGGGCGGGAGCGCCTCTCGATGATCAAGCCGTCCGAGAGAAGCCGCTTCAGGATTCCGTAGAGCGTCCCCGTGGAGAGTTTCACCACCCCGCCGGTCTGCCGCTCGACCTCCTTGAGGATCGCGTAACCGTGGAGATCCTCACCGGCCAGCGCCAGAAGGACGTGAAACGTCGCGGGAGACAGCGCCGCACTCGGGGTTTTGGCTCTGGTCATCCGTCCTCCTCGGAAATGAGTCGGGCGCAACTATATCGTTAGTCGCCATAGTGTCAAGTAAAAAATCTTGTAGTTCTCCCCGAGACGCGACGCCTGCCGCCGCGCGCTTCAAGAGAAAGGCGCGCAGCATTCGGAAACCATGCGGGGTCGAGTATTCCGAGGTAGGCTACGATCTGATCCAGGGGCTTTTCGCGGCCGGGCAATGCATGACTCTTCTCCCTGGAGTCGTTGGTATGAGCAATCCCTCATCCGAGCCATTCGAGATTCCGATCGACGGAACTCTCGACCTGCACACCTTCGACCCGCGAGAAGTTCGGGAGCTCGTCCCTCACTATCTCCATGCCTGCCGTGAGCAGGGAATCCTCGAGGTCCGAATCATTCATGGCAAGGGGACAGGAGCGCTTCGCCGCACCGTCCACGCCTTGCTGGAGCGCCTGCCGGAGGTGGAATCGTTCCGTCTCGCGTCCGGGGACCGCGGGAGTTGGGGGGCGACCCTGGTGTTTCTCCGCCCGGCGTCCTGAGTTACGCGGCTCCTCCGGGAGGTCGAGAGTTGGCTGCGGAGGGCTCGACTCCCGCTCCCGCGACCCCGCCTTCCCCCCTGACGGGACCTCTGATCACGGCCGCGGCCTGCGCCGAGACGCCGATGCCGGTCTGCGCCTTCACTGGATTTACTTCCATGAAGCGCCGGATCCTCTCCAGGTTCGCTAACCCATCGGGAAGCTGGTAGATTAGAACCCCGGCGCAATCTAAGAATGTCAAACGACAGTGAGGGATTCAACCTGCGGTCGCATTCTGTCGCCCTGATGGTGGCTCTTGCCCTGAGCGGCCCTCTCATCGACGCTCAGACGCCCGCGCCCGCAGAGCCGCTCACGCTCGAAGCCGCATTCGCCCGCGCGCTGACGGCGAATCAGACGATCGCCGCCGCACGCTTGAGCCAGGCCGTCAACCAGGCCGGAGTGGGCGTCGCGCGCGAGCTTCCGAATCCGGAAGGGCGGATCGAGTACACGAAGGAGACGCCCAAGGAAGCGTACACCCTGGCCCTTCCGGTCGAGCTGGGCGGCAAGCGACGCAAGCGCGTCGCCATCGGTGAGGCCACGGTCCGCACCGGCGAAGCCGAGCTCAACCGCACCATTCTCGATATCCGCGGCCAGGTCCGCCACGCCTATTTCAACCAGCTGATCGCCGAGGCGCGCGTCAAGCTGCTCGATGAGCTGCAGCAGTTCGCCACGCGCGCCCATGAAGCGGCCCAGCAGCGCTTTGATGCCGGCAGCGCGCCACGCCTGGAGGTGCTCCAGGCTCAGCTCGCGCTGGCGCAGGCCGAGAACGAAGCCACCGTCGCTCGAGCCTCCGCTCACGCCGCTTCGGTCGAGCTCAACGCCCTGCTGGGCTTTCCTCTCGATTCCACCGCCGTGCTCGTGACGACGCCCGACAGCGCGGGGACCGTGGCCGTGGAGGTCGCGACGGCGCAGGCGCAGGCGTCCAATGCCGAGCTTGCGGTTCTCGATCGGCAAATCGAAGAAGCGAGCGCCCGGATCGCGCTCGCGCGGGCGATGCGGGTGCCCGACGTCACGCCCGAAGCCGCCCTCACCCGGGATGCCGAGCCGGAGTTCGACACAGGATGGCGGGCCGCGGTGAGCTTCACGCTGCCGCTGTTCACCACTCACGTCTCAGGCGTGCGAGTCGCGGAGGCGACGTTGGAGCAGCTCAGGACTCAACGGGATGCCACCCTCGCGCGCATCACGGGGGAGGTCTCCTCCGCGGTGGCGCTGGCGGAAGCCCAGCGCCAGGCATACCTGCGCTACCGGGATCAGGTCTTGCCACAGGCGCAGGAGGTCGAAAGCATGGCGGAGGACTCCTACCGCCTCGGACAGACAGGCATCGCGGCCCTCCTGCAGGCGCTCCAGGCCTCCCGCGACGCGCGGCTCCAGGGCCTGCTGGCGGCGTCGAGCTATCAAGACGCGATTACCGAGGTCGAGCATGCGATTGGTGCGCCCATCCCATGACGCCTCAGTCTCGCAGGCGGGCGTGGCGCCCCATTCTGGTCATTCCCGTCTCTCTGGCGCTGCTGATTGCCGCATGCGGCGGCTCGTCTCCGAGCGATGAGGAGGGTACCCCCGCGGAAGTGCCGACCATTCTCGCCGAGGTTTCGAAAGTCACCCGACAAACGATCTCCGAGGAGCTGGCCGCGCGGGGGGCCATCGCCGCGCTGCCGAACGGTGATGCGAAGGTCAGCTCGCTTGTCCCCGGTCGAGTCATCGCCGTCCTGTTCGCCGAAGGGGATTCCATTCGCGAGGGACAGGTCATCGCCAGGCTCGATCCCGGTCCGCTGGAGGACCAGCGGCGCCAGGCAGCCGCCGCCGTCGCGCAGGCCAAGGCGGCCCTCGAAGCCGCCCAGGCGAACATGCAGCGCAGTCAGATGCTCTTCGAGAAAGGTGTGGCCGCCGCCAGGGAGGCCGAGGACGCAAAGAAGGAGCTGGCCGCAGCGCAGAGCGGGCTCGAGGAGGCCACGGCCGCCCTCGACACGGCCAAGCGCCAGGTGGGACGCGCGGAGGTACGCTCCCCGATCTCCGGCCAGGTGGTCAAGCGCATGGTCAGCGGAGGCGAGCAGGTCGACGGGACGGCAGCGCAGCCGATCCTGGAGATAGCCAACCTTGACCAGGTCGAGCTCGAGGCCAACGTGCCGTCGGGCTCCTTGTCCCGCGTTCGAGTCGGCCAGGCGGCCTCGGTGTCCAGTGACGGATCTCCCGGCAGGACGTTCGAAGGCTCCGTCGTCGCCATCGCGCCCGCCGTGGATCCGGGGACGAACGCCGCGCTGGTCCGGATCCGAATCGCGAACAGCGACCACCTGCTGAAGGTCGGCATGTTCGCGGAGGCGCGCGTGCAGCTCTCGACGCACGCCGGCGCCCTCGTCGTCCCTCCCTCGGCCGTGGTGCGAGGCCAGGATGGAACCGCCGCCGTGTATGTCGTCAACGGCGACCTCGCTCAGCGAACGGAAGTGAAAGTCGGCCTCGAGAAACCGGACGGGGACGAAATCCTGTCCGGCGTCGAGGAGGGCCAGACCGTATTGTCCTCATCGGTCTACGGTCTTGGAGACAAGGCCAAGCTGGCGCACCGCGGATCGGAGAAGTCTGACTCCGAGGGATCGAAGCCGAGAAAATGACCTGAGGACCGGCACGTTGAACATCGCACGCTTCGCCGCCCGTAACGCTCGAGCGATAGTTTTCGGCGTGGTCCTCGTCACCCTCGCCGGTCTCTATTCCATCACCGCGTTGCCGAGCGGCATCTACCCCGAAGTCGAGTTCCCACGCATTGCCATCATCGCGCAATCCGGCGATCTTTCCCCGCGCATCATGCTCATCGCCGTCACCCGGCCGCTCGAGGAGGCGGCACGTGGCGTCCTGGGCGTCCGCCGGGTGCGATCGCGAACGATCCGCGGCGCGACGGAGATCTCGGCGATCTTCAATTCCGACGCCGACATGAGGTACGCCCTGCAGCTGATGCAGGCCCAGATCGACGAAGAACGGCAGGCGCTCCCGACCGGGACCCAGATACGCGTGGAGCGCATGACGCCCTCGCTCTTCCCGATGATGACTTTCAACGTGACGGGCGATCTGCCGGCGGCCGACCTGCGCGATATCGCGATGTTCCAGATTCGGCCGCTGCTGACGCGGGTTTCGGGCGTTGCACGCGTCGACGTCCAGGCAACCGACGAGCGAGAGATTTCGGTGATTGTCGACCCCGACAAGCTCAGCGCGGCGAAGCTGTCGCTCGACCAGGTTTCCGAGGCGTTGAGGAACACCAACCAGGTCACGTCGGTCGGGCGGCTGCCGAAGGACTTCCAGCAGTATCTCGTTCTCTCGACCAGTGAGATCACCACGGTCGAGGACGTGCGCCACGTGGTCGTGGCGTATCGCGACCAGACACCGATCTACGTGGGCGACCTGGCCGACGTCAGGGAAGGGGTGGTCGATCGGACGACTCTGATCACGGGCAATGGCCGGCCCGCGAGCATCCTCAGCGTCGCGCGCCAAATCGGCGGCAACATCATCGCGATCGCCGACAGCGTCGAGCAGACGCTACGCGACCACGCCGCCTCGCTCCCCTCCGCAGTCCGCATCTCGAAGGTGTACGACCTCGCCGGATTCGTCCGCGACGCGGTCTGGAGCGTGACCGAGGCCATCGTCATCGGCGGCCTGCTCGCCGTGGTCGTCCTCCTGGCCTTTCTTCACGATTGGCGCGCAACGCTCGTCGCCGCGACGACCCTTCCCCTGGCGATCGCGGGCACCTTCTTCATCCTCCATCTGGCCGGCGGCACCATCAACCTGATGTCGATGGGCGGCCTCGCCATCGCGATCGGACTGGTGATCGATGACGCGATTGTGGTGGTGGAAAGCATTCACCGGCATCTGGCGGCGGGCGAAACCTCCGAGGTCGCCGCCGAGCGCGGGACCAACGAGCTCGTGGGTGCCGTCATCGGCTCGACCTTGACCACCGTCGTCGTCTTCGTTCCGCTGGGAATGCTGCAAGGCATGGTCGGAGAATTCTTCGCCTCATTGTCGCTGACGCTGTCGGGAGCGGTCCTTCTCTCGCTGGTGTATGCGCTGCTGCTCATTCCCGTTCCGGCCGCCCGCTTTCTGAAGGCGCAGCGGAGCGATGGCCGGTCGCTCGGCCGGCTGGCTGGCTGGTATGAGTCATCGATGAGGCGCGTGCTCGAGAGACCGCGGTGGGTCATCGCGGTCACGCTGGGCGTTGCCGCCCTGGGCGGGCTGTTCTATTTCGGGCTCCAGACCGGCTTCCTGCCGGAGATGGACGAAGGCGGGTACGTCATCGACTACTGGACCCCGCCCGGCACCTCGCTCCAGGAATCGGACCGGATGGTGCGAGGCATCGAAGCCATCGTCAAGGCCACTCCGGAGGTCTCGGGATTCAACCGGCGGACGGGCGCCGAAATGGGACTCTTCGCGACCGAACAGAACCGCGGCGACGTCCTCGTGAGGCTCAAGCCGCGGTCGGCACGCTCGAGAGATGTCGACGAGATCATCTCGGAACAGCGCGAGCGCTTCGACCGGGAAGCGCCCGGGATGACCATCGAGTTCGTTCAGATCCTGCAGGACATGCTGGGCGATCTCGAGGGGCAGCCGGAGCCGGTGGAAGTCAAGCTTTTCGGCGACGACCTGAAGACCCTGGAAGAGCTGGCGGCGCGGATCGAGGCGAAGATGAAGCGCATCCCGGGGCTCGTCGACCTCGTGGTCCCACAGCGTGGGAATCCCGAGCTCGAGGTACGAATCGATCCCACGGCGACGGCAAGGGCCCATTTGACGGCCGAGGAGGTGTCGAAGCAGCTCGCCGGAGGTCTGCTCGGCGAGGTGGCGACGGAGGTGCGCCGGGGCGACCGGCTGATCGACCTCCGCGTCCGGTTTCCCGATGTCCGTCGGTTCGACCCTATATGGGTTCGTGAATACCCGCTCGTCACGCCGGACGGCGCCACCGTTCCCGTCTCGGCGGTCGCGGAAATCGCGTCCGTCGAAGGCGCGTCGGCGCTCCACCGCGAAGACTTGAAGCAGATGATCCCGATCACCGGGCGGCTCGAGAACCGCGACATGGGGAGTGTCGTCGCCGACGTTCAGAAGCTGCTCCGGGCGGAGAAGTTTCCGATCGGCTGCACGTATGCCGTGGGTGGGCAATATGAAAGCCAGCAGGATTCCTTCCGATCGCTCATGCTCGTTCTCTCGATCGCCGTGCTGCTGGTATTCGGCCTGCTCGTGGCGCAGTTCCGCCGGCTCACGGCGGCGATCGTCATCCTGTCGGCGGCGCCGCTCTCGCTCGTGGGCGCGTTCGGCCTGCTGATTGCCACCGGGACGCCGCTCAACCTCTCGTCGTTCATGGGCCTGATTCTGCTCATCGGCCTCATCGTCAAGAACGGCATCATCCTGATCGACTATGCCGATCGTCTCGAAGCGGAGGGTCTCGAGAGGCGGGAAGCGCTGATCCGCGCCGGGGGCATCCGGCTCAGGCCCATCCTCATGACCACGCTCTGCACGCTCTTCGGGCTGCTGCCTCTGGCGCTGGGTCTCGGGTCCGGAGCGGAGCTGCAGAAGCCCCTGGCGATCGCGGTCATCGGGGGCCTGTCGGTTTCCACCTTCATCACCCTGGCCTTCGTGCCGACGCTCCTCTCGATCCTGCCGCCCACGAAACGGTCACCTGAAGGAAGTCTTCTCGCTGCCCCGTTGGATTGACGGCACGGTGCTGGCGCGATCATTCCCCGGCGGATGGGGGGTATTCGTCGCGAAGGATCAGGACCTGACCATGCTCGGGGAGGCCGATCACGACGCTCCGGCTGTCCGGATCGAAAGCCGCGGTGTGGGCATCGGGACCTGTTTTCATCTTGCCGAGGAGCGAGAGCCGGCCGGAGGAGGAAACGCCAAGAATCGACAGATCGCCGCTGTCTCCCCCCGGCACGTAGAGATGCCCGAGGGACGCGGCGTACCGGATGCTGTCGATCCCGGAACCCGCCACAAGAGCCGACAAGGATTTTCCGCTGGCTGCGTCCAGCACCACCGACTTCCCCTCCTCGCATCCCACGAAAAGCCACCCCTTCTTCTCGTCCAGCGCGATGCCGCGGGAACCCTGGCATCCGTTGCTCCACGTGGCGGCGATGGAGCGCGCCTTCAAATCGATCGCATAGCTTGTCGCCTTCCAGGTGTGCGTGTAGCCCCGCATGCGCCGGGCATCCAGGACGAGAGATTCCGGGCCGCCAGGAATCGAAACCCGCCCAGCCGACCTCGCCGTGCGCCCGCCGGCGCCGAGCGTGAGGATCTCGATCTGCTCCTTCCCGGGCTCCGTGACCCAAAGCTCGTGAGACGACCCGAGGCATCGCACATAATCGGGGCCACCGAGGAGCGGCACCGAGGCGATGATCTTCCGAGCGTCGGGATCGACGATCTTCACGCTTCCCGTTCCTCGATCGCTGGCGTAGAGGAGACCCCCTTGCTCGCAGGCAGACGTCGCTCCGTCGCCATGTCCGCCGCCATAGCTCTCTTTGGAGGAAAAACCGTCGATGGAGGTGACTTCCCGGGTGGAGGGGGAGATCAGGAAGAGCTTTCCGGTCCGGCCTCCAGGGACCAGGAACTTCTTCAGCGTTTCGGAAAACTGGAGATCGTCGAACCCGATTCCCGCCTCTCCTCCCGGAAGCTGCACCCGCTCCACGGACTCCTTGGGCAAAGCAGCTGCCTGTCCAAGCGGCAGGGAAGTCCCCGCACAACCGGATAGAATCCCCAGGACAATCAATTCACGGATCGGCTGCTTCACCCGCGGCATCTCCGCCTGTATTTGGGGAC
>DASTZC010000098.1 GCA_035764505.1 Candidatus Polarisedimenticolia bacterium | reverse complement strand
TTCCGACAGCTTCTCCGGCGATCGAGTCCCCATGATCACCTCGTGCCCATGCTTGACGAACCCGCCGGCGAGCGATTTTGCGACGTCTCCTGAACCCAGCACTCCTACCTTCATCATGCGCCTCCCTGGGAATCTCGCTTTCTTGAGTATCGACGACCGGCTGAACCTGCCCTCACATTCTCCTATTCCTGCGCCGAGGATAATCCTCGAGACTGCCGATCTCCAGAAACCGTTACAACGTGAGCCCGGGCAGGGGCACCCTTGGACGCGACGGCAAAGAGCGGCCGCGCGTCAAGGGCCGGCACTTGATCTTGGGGAAGCTGGTATTCGCTCGGAGGAGATTGAGTGAGTCAATCGCGCGGGCAGGTGCACCGCGAGTCAATGGCCGAAGCTGACCTTGGAGGAGCTCTACTCCATGGACGACGATCGGGTTAGGCTTGAAACCGATCCTGGCAAAGACATCATGACCTTGCGCGGGGCTCAGGCTCGAAGCTGAGCGTGCCAGGCAGGATGTTCACTTGGACCTCGAATCTCACCCGATATCCGCCAGGGATTGCCAGCTTCCCTAAGCTCAAGTGTCGGCCGTTGACGCGCGGCCGCTCTTTGCCGTCGCGTCCAACGGTGCCCCTGCTCGGGCTCAGGCTCTCAGGAGAATCAGCGAGTCTTGCGCTGGGGGAAGGCGACGCCGGGGAGGCCCTCGGCCATCATGAAACTTCTCAATATCTCGCTGCGCGCCACGATAAGCCGCGTGCCATCGGGGGAGACGCCGAAAGACTCCGGGACGTACTCGGGGTCGAAGCCGGTGAGCGGACGCCGGGTGGAGGCCGTGTCGCGGCCGGGAGCCAAATCCTGGGAGTAGATCCCCCAGCTGCCGTGCGCATCCTGTCCGATGAAGGCCAGGAGTCCGTCGGGCATCCAGCGGCTGCGGCCGCCGAAAATGGCACCGAAGGTGCCGAGATTCGTGATCTCGGGAGCTTCTTTCTCCAGGCTGGCGACGTAGAGGTTGCTGTTGGTCGGAGTCGACCAACGGAAGGCTAAGTAGCGTCCATCCCGCGAGACTTCCGGGATGCCGAAGCTGCCCGACACCAGGCGGGTCGCTCCGGTGCCGTCGGGGCGGATTCTCCAGATCCCCGACTTGGCCGGATTCGACGAGGCGTAGATGATCCACTTCCCGTCGGGCGTGGCGACCGGGTTCTCGGCGTCCAGCCCGTCGTCGCTGATCTGGCGGGCGCCGGTGCCGTCGATGCCGGAAATCCAGATCTCGAAGTGGCCGGAGCGGTTGGAGCTCCAGAGGACGCTCTTGCCGTCGGGGGTGAAGCCGGGATCCCAGTCATCGGCGGCGTCGTCGGTTAGCCGGCGCAGGGCCGCGGTCGAGCGCGAGACCAGCCAGAGATCGAGGTTCCCGTTGCGGGTGGAGGAGAAGAGAATCCACTCGCCGTCGGGCGAGTAGGCCGGCTGGCGATCGATACAGTTGCCGCGCGTGAGGAACCTGTCCGGCGGCAGGGGAGCCTTTCCCGCCATCGTCACCTCCATCAGGTTCTGGCGCGTCATGACCGAGGTCACCAGGATCCGTCCCGGCCCCGCAACCTCCAGATCCGGCGTGAAGGTGGGAATGGTCATCAGGACCTTGGATCTTCCGGAAGCGGGCTCCTGGCGGACGATGCGGCTGCTGCCGCCGCGCGACGGGCCGGCCACGATGCTGTCCCGGATGGCATAGAGGAGGGCCTCGCCCGCCCCCGACCAGGAGACCGTCGACATGTCCCCCGCGGGAGGCGGCGGGTCCATCGTCCGGCTCCCTTTGCCGCCGGCGTCGGCGAGCAGGATCGAGGTGAGCGTGTTCTGGGTCCCGGCCTGCGTCGCCGCGATGGTCGAGCCGTCCGGCGACCATCGGGGACCCACCAGGACGTTGCTGGCAACGTCGGCAATCTCGCGCACGTCGCGGCCGTCCACCCCGGCAGTCCCCAGGATGAAATGGACCGTCTGGTCGACCCTCCGATCGCGCACGAAGGCGATACGCGATCCGTCGGGAGACCAGTCTCCTTCGCTGGCGCCATCAAGAAGCTTGCGCGGCTCGCCGCCCACCACCGCCACCTTGTAGAGCGCGTTGCCCCCCGCCTCGGCGCGCGCGAACAGGATGGTGGCCCCGTCGGGCGAGAAGCGCGGCCGGGAATCCGACCCCGCCGTCAGGGCGACCTCGTCGCCGGCAGGGAGCTGCTTCAGCCAGATCCGATTCTTGCCGTCGCGGTCCGAAGTGAAGGCGAGAAGCTTGCCGTCGGGAGAAGCCGCGGGATCGAGGTCCCGGCCCGAATAGCTGATGTAGGAAAGGGTCGGAGGGGAGCTGTCCGGCGTCCGCGACCACCAGGACGAGATCGCGGCGCCGGCGACAACGCCGACGAGCAAGCCGGATGCGATCAGAGCCGCCGTCCGTAATCCCGAAGCTCGTCCCGGAGCTGGCGCCGGGAGCGCCGTGGCCGTTCCGGATCCCGAAGCCGACTCCAGGTTGAACGCCAGGTCCCGGGCCGACTGGAAGCGATCCTCGGGCCGCTTCTCGAGGCAGTGGCGGACCACTCCCTCCAGCGCCGGAGGAATCGGCCGCGAGACCGCCGATAGCGGCGGCGGATCTTCCTTGAGGATGGCGCTCATCGTCTCGATGGCGGTGTCGCGCTTGAAGGGAGAAGCGCCGGAGAGCATCTCGTGCAGGACGACCCCGAACGAGAAAATGTCGGAGCGGTGGTCGGCGTCGGCGCCGCGCACCTGCTCGGGCGACATGTAGCCGGTCGTCCCCATCACCACGCCGGGATGGGTGCCGGCCGGCGTTGTGGGTAAGCTGGTCAGCGGCGCGCCGCTCGCTTCCGGCTGGAGCAGCTTGGCGAGGCCGAAATCGAGGATCTTGGCGTGGCCGTCGCGCGTCAGGAAGAGATTGTCGGGCTTCAGGTCGCGGTGGACGATTCCCTTGGCGTGGGCAGCCGCGAGACCACGCGCCACCTGAACGGCAATCTCCACGGCGCGCCGCGGCGTCAGGTCGCCGCTCTGGATGCGATCGCGCAGCGTTTCCCCTTCGAGGAGCTCCGAGACCACGAACGGCGCGCCGTCGTGGATGCCGATGTCGTGGATCGAAAGCACGTTGGGATGGTTGAGCGCGCCCGCTGCCCGGGCTTCCTGCTCGAAGCGGCGCAGGCGGTCGGCGTCCCCCGAGTAGCTGGGCGGCAACACCTTGATGGCGACTTCGCGCCCCAGCCGCGGATCGCGGGCCCGGTACACCTCCCCCATGCCTCCCGCGCCGATGGGGGCAATGATTTCATAAGGACCGAGGCGGCTTCCGGAGGCGAGCGGCATGTTGGCGCGAGATTATACAGAACCCTGCGCGGCATAGGGTGTCTTGACGCAGGTTCCCGCGGCGGCGCATGATGACGCTACTTCGATGAGAATTCTGCGGATTTTCTATCGGCGGCATCGCCAGGTCGCATCGATCGCGGCCCTCGCCGCGCTCTTCACCCTGGCCGCCGTGCCGGTCGGCACCTTGCAGGGACAGTGGAAGCTGGTCGAGCAGCGCCGCGGCGAGAAGACGGCCAACAACGCTCCCGTCGACAGCCCCGTGCGCCTCGAGTTCCTGATCCTCGGCGGCAAGCTGCAGGGGCGGATCTGGGCGGGAGAGGATCGCGATGCCTCCCAGCCCTGGCCCGCCATGATGGCCGACAACGGCCCGGTGCGTGTCGAGCTGAAGGATCTCTCGATCGATTCGCGCACGCAGCGGGCGCGGGCGAGCTACGTGGTCAAGCCGTCGGGCACCGGCGGCGAGACCCTCGAAGTCGTGGAAGCCTATGCCCTCGCCGATGACGGACGATCCCTGGCCGGCACCGTCACCGTCACCGACACCACCAGCCGCGGAAGCTACACGCTGTATCGTCGATTCGCGAGGGAGAGGTGAAGCGGCGCTTCCTCGTTCTGGCCGCGTTGCTGCTGGCCGCCGCCTTTCCGGCGCTCGCCCAGAGCGTCTCGGGATCGGCGTACGAGGACCGCAACGGCAACGGCAAGAAGGACGCGGGCGAGCCGGTTATTCCGGGGGTCAGCGTCCGGATGGTCGGACGCGTCGATGCCGGCGGCTCGATCGACTCCACGATTCTCACCGACGGCGCGGGCAACTTCCTCTTTTCTCCCGGCAACGGCTGCTACATCCTGCAATCCGCCGATCCATCGGGCTGGCGCCTCTCGTCATCACGCTGGGACGGCTTCCCGCAGTCGACTCCCGGCTACACGGCGCCGGTCGGCCAGCCGCGGCTGGCCAAGCTGGACCAGGGGCTCGCAAACCTGCTGAGTGGCTCCTACCCGATCGCGGCGATGGGGGACAGCATTGCGCGGAATTTCAATGCCTGCACATTCCCGACGGCGTTCACCTATACCACCCAGGTGCAAGCGCGCCTCGCCTGTGCCGTGGGCGTCACGGTGGCGAACAACCCCAACTGGCCGATGGACGGCGCGGCCGTCCTCGGTGAGCACACCGACGATCTCCTCGTGGATGACACGAACGACCACAATAATGTCTTCCGGATCTTCGAGACCCAGCCGAAGCTGATCACGATTTCCAGCATCGGCAACGACATGCTGAGCGTGGACCCGGCCTCCGCGACTCCGACGCAAGCCGAGGTGAACCGCGCCCTTGCCGAGATCCTCGACTCGCGCCAGAACCTGCAGGAGATCCTGTCCTCCCTGACCTCGCAGGTGCCCGGGGCCGACATCGTCCTGAACAGCCTTTACGACAACGAGGCGGATCATTGCTCGACCAGCAATCCGAGTCTTTTTCATCGCACCTGGCTGCCGATCGTCGACCGCATCCTGCGCGACCTGGCGTGGGGGCAGACCCGCCGCGTGACAATCAACGAGATGGCGGCGGAGTTCGCGCACGAGGACCAGCTGGGAGCCTGCACCGGCTTCGAAGGGAAGATCTGCCACGACATCTTCGGGCTGGACGGCATTCACCCTACCGCCGCGGGCTACCAGATCGCGCGTGAGAAGCTCTGGGAGGCGGCGGGCGGAGCGAACCTCGGGCCCAAGGACGGCCTGTCGCGGACGTCGATCGGCGGCGTCGACTATGGCTTCCTGCGGCGGGTGCGCCGGCTCCTGCCGACGGTGGCGGAGACGCGCAACGGCGCGACGGTCCTCAATCCCTCGGCCGCTTTCAGCGATCAGGACGGCGGAGCCGCGGCATCGATTACCCTGGGTGCCGGCACGGAGGAGTTCCGTCTGTCGGGGTTTTCCACCTGGTACGACGAGATCCAGATCGTGCGGGCGGTGGCGGGAGTGCGCTACCGGGTCACCGGGACGGTCGCCGACGACCTCTACCGCATGGAGGCATCGGTGACCGATCAATTCCGGCCGCCGGTGGGTCACAACTACACGCCCACGGCCTGGAACTTCTTCACTCCGATCGTGGGAGGCGGCGGCCCCACGCAGCCGCCGGACGAGGACCCGGCCTATCCGACCGAAAAGGTTCTGGCGGTGCCGCAGCCGGCGACCAGCCGGGAAGTTTCGGCGCTGCTCACCAAGAACCCGACACTGGCGGGGGGCGCGGCGGAGTACGACTGGCCGGCCGTGACGCAAGCCGATCTCGCCACCACGACGATCCGCGTGGCAGCTGCTCCGGTGGCCGGGACGGCGGGCAACGACAACTATCAGGTCATGCTCGATGCCGCCTGGCTGGATCTCTACGGCTGGGAGAAGCCGCGGCCTCCGGAGGTCTCGGGGACCGGAGGCGGCGGCGGGTCGCAGGCGATCACCGTGGATCAGCAGGCGGACGGGACCCTGGTGGTGACCTTCGAT
>DASTZC010000097.1 GCA_035764505.1 Candidatus Polarisedimenticolia bacterium | reverse complement strand
CTCGTCGGGCCCGAGAGCCGTCTCCTGCTCCGGATTGTAGGTAGTAGCTTCGGCGAAAGAATCGCCGTGGCTCTCGATGTTGAAGAAGTCGTCCATCTGCTCGCCCTTGATGTCCTCCTCGTACAGGGAGCGCAGGACCAGGGCCGCGGCGCCGGCATCTTCCAGCTCGGGGACCTTCTCGACATCGTCGGTGAGCGGACCGGCTCCGACCACCAGCGGATGGGGGAGCGTCAGACCCAGATAGCGCGTGGCGAGGTTCATGGCTTGGTCCCTTCGGGGGTAATCGGAGCGCCTGATGGTGGCACGCTCGCCGCGGGAGAGGGTGGCTGCGCGACGCCGGCGGCCGGAGCCGGCGCAGTGACCGTCGCAGCGGCCTCGGTTGTCGGCTCGTCCAGCGGCACGCTGATTCCCGCCAGCTGCTGATAGACGGAATAGCGCCGCCGCGCCTGCTTCTGCGCCTCCTCCAGGAAGTGCTTGAAGCGCTTCGGATCGGCCCGCTCGACCATCCGGAAGCGCGACTCGTTGCGCATGTAGTCGGCCACCTTCGCCGTCGGGGCGGCGTAATCCAGATGCAGCGGCGGCTCCCCCTTGACCAGGCGCCGCGGGTCGAAGCGATACAGCGGCCACACGCCCGAGTCGACCGCCAGCTTCTGCTGCGCCGCCCCCTGGGCCATGTCGTAGCCGTGCGCGATGCAGTGGCTGTAGGCGATGATCAGCGACGGCCCCGGATAGGCTTCGGCCTCGAGGAGCGCCTGGGTGGTCTGCGCCATCTTGGCCCCGAAGGCGACGCGCGCCACGTAGACGTGGCCGTACATGGTGGCCTGCAACCCCAGGTCTTTCTTGCCAACCGGCTTGCCGGCGGCGGCGAACTTGGCGGAGGCCCCCAGCGGCGTCGCTTTGGATTGCTGGCCGCCGGTGTTCGAATAGACCTCCGTGTCGAGGACCAGGACGTTGACGTCCCAGCGCCCCGACAGCACGTGATCGAGCCCGCCGAAGCCGATGTCGTAAGCCCAGCCGTCACCGCCCACCAGCCAGACGCTCTTCTTCACCAGGCTGTCGGCCAGAGAATCGAGCCGGCGCGCCTCGGGGAGATCGAGGCCGGCCAGGGCGGCGCGCAGCGCCTTCACCCGCTCGCGCTGCGCCAGGATCCCCGCCTCGGTGCCCTGATCGGCCTCGAGCAGCTCATTGACCAGCGTGTCGCCGAGCTTGGCCGCGAGATGCTGCACCAGGAAGCGCGCCGCGGCCTTCTGGGCGTCGAGCGCCAGCCGGAAGCCGAGGCCGAACTCCGCGTTGTCCTCGAACAGCGAGTTCGACCAGGCCGGCCCGCGCCCTTCGCGGTTGGTGGTGTACGGGGTCGTCGGCAGGTTGCCGCCATAGATAGAGGAGCAGCCTGTGGCATTCGCGATCAGCAGCCGGTCCCCGAACAGCTGCGTGAGCAGCTTCAGGTAGGGAGTCTCTCCGCATCCATTGCATGCGCCGGAGTACTCGAACAGCGGCTCCAGCAGCTGTGAGCCTTTGTGGTCCAGCCGCGCCACCTCGGTTCGCTGCGTCTCGGGCAGCGCCAGGAAGAAGTCGTAGTTGTCCCGCTCCGCGTCGCGCAGCGGCGCCTGCTGCTCCATATTGATCGCCTTGTGCTTCGGGTTGGTCCGGTCCTTGGCGGGGCAGACGTTGACGCACAGATTGCAGCCGGTGCAGTCCTCCGGCGCCACCTGGATGGTGTAGAGCTTCCCCTTGAAGTCGGTCCCCCGGTAGGCCGTCGACTTGAAGGTGACCGGCGGCGCGGCCAGATCGCCGCTGTCGTAGACCTTGGCGCGGATCGCGGCGTGCGGGCAGACCAGGGCGCACTGGTTGCACTGGATGCAGACCTTGGTGTCCCACACCGGGATCTCGAGCGCCAGGTTGCGCTTCTCCCACTTGGCGGTGCCGGTCGGCCAGGTGCCGTCCACCGGGAAGGCGCTCACCGGCAGCAGGTCCCCTTTGCCGGCCAGCATCACCGCGGTGACCTTCTGCACGAAATCGGGCGCCTTCTCCGACACCAGGGGCGGCCGGCGCCGGGACGCCGTCGCCGCTCCTGGGACCGGAACCTCGTGCAGGTGGGCCAGCGCCTGGTCCACCACTTCGCAATTGCGCTTCACCACCTCGGGGCCGCGCTTGCCATACGACTTCTCGATCGCCTTCTTGATCTGGGCGATCGCTTCATCTTTGGGGAGCACTCCGGAGATCGCGAAGAAGCAGGTCTGCATGATCGTATTGATGCGCCCGCCCATCCCGGCGCTCTTCGCCAGGGCGTAAGCGTCGATGACGTGGAAGCGGATGCGCTTGTCAATCATCTGATCCTGCACTTCCCGCGGCAGGGCGTCCCAGACCCGCCCCGGATCCCCCGGCGCGTTGAGAAGGAAGACGGCTCCCTCGGCGGCGTGCTCCAGCATGTCGATCTTGTCGACGAACTCGAACTGGTGGCAGGCGACGAAGCCGGCGCGCTCCACCAGATACGCGGAGCGGATCGGCCGCGGGCTGGAGCGCAGGTGCGAGACGGTGATGGCGCCCGACTTCTTCGAGTCGTAGACGAAGTAGCCCTGCACGTAGCGGTCGGTCTCCTCTCCGAGGATCTTGATCGAGTTCTTGTTAGCCCCGACCGTGCCGTCGGAGCCCAGCCCGTAGAACAGCGCGCTGCCGACGTCCTTCGGCTGGATGCGGAACGACTCGTCCCAGGGGATCGAGGTGTGGGTCACGTCGTCGACGATGCCGATGGTGAAGTGCCTCCGCGGCGAGGACTCGGAGAGCTGGTCGAAGACCGCCTTCACCATCGCCGGGGTGAACTCCTTCGAGGAGAGGCCGTAGCGCCCGGCCACGACGACCGGGTCCTTCGCAAAGGGGAGCGCCCCTTCGGCGCGCGCTTCTCCCAGCGCCGTCATCACATCGAGGTAGAGAGGATCCCCGAGGGCCCCGGGCTCCTTGGTGCGATCCAGCACCGCCAGCGCCCGCACGCTCTTCGGCAGCGCCGCCAGGAACGCGGTGCGCGAGAACGGACGATACAGCCGGACCTTGAGGACACCGACCTTCTCGCCTTTGCCCGTCAGCTCGTCAACTGTCTCGTGAACCGTCTCCGCGCCCGATCCCATCAGGACGATGACCCGCTCCGCCGCGGGGTGCCCGATATAGTCGAACAGGCCGTAGTGGCGGCCCGTCGCCTTGGCGAAGGCGTCCATCGTCTTCTGGACGATCCCGGGGAGGGCGTCGTAAAAGGAGTTGGCCGCCTCGCGCGCCTGGAAGAAGACGTCGGGATTCTGCGCCGTGCCGCGCAGCACCGGCCGATCGGGGGTCAGCGCCCGGGCGCGGTGGCCGAGGATCGCGGCCTCCGGGGCCAGGGCTCGCAGGACGTCGTCCTCGATCGCTTCGATCTTGGCCACCTCGTGGCTGGTGCGGAAGCCGTCGAAGAAGTGCATGAACGGCACGCGCGACTCCAGCGTGGCGGCGTGCGCCACCGCCGCCAGGTCGTGCGCCTCCTGCACCGAGTTGGAGCAGAGCATCGCGAAGCCGATCTGGCGGCAGGCCATCACATCGGAATGGTCGCCGAAGATCGACAGGGCATGGGTGGCCAGCGTGCGGGCGGTGACGTGCATGGTGAAGCAGGTCAGCTCCCCGGCGATCTTGTACATATTGGGGATCATCAGGAGCAGCCCTTGCGATGCCGTGAAGGTGGTGGCCAGCGCCCCCGCCTGCAGGGCGCCGTGCACCGCCCCGGCAGCCCCGCCTTCCGACTGCATCTCGGCAATCTCCGGCTTGGCTCCCCACAGATTGGTCTTGCCGCGGCTGGCCCACTCGTCGCACAGCTCGGCCATCGGCGAGCTGGGGGTAATCGGGTAGATGGCGATGACCTCGCTCAGCCGGAAGGCGACGGAAGCCGCCGCCTCGTTGGCATCCACGGTCATGTGGCGCTTTGGGCTCATCGTGTCATTTCTCCGCGGCGGCCTGCCGGCGCGCATGCGCCGCCAGCATCGCCACGCCGCAGCTGGCGATGCGCGAGCGCACCGAATCAGCGCGGCTCGTCAGGATGATCGGCACCTTGGCGCCGAGGACCAGCCCGGCGCTGTCGGCGTTCGCCAGGAAAGTGAGCTGCTTGGCCAGGATGTTGCCGGATTCGAGATCGGGGGCCAGCAGGATGTCGGGATCCCCCGCCACCTCGGAGCGGATCCCCTTGGTCTTCGCCGCCTCCTTGCTGATGGCGTTGTCGAACGCCAGCGGCCCGTCCAGGAGCCCGCCGGTGATCTGGCCGCGCTCCGCCATCTTGCACAGCGCCGCCGCGTCGATGGTGGCCGGCATCTTCGAGGTGACCGTCTCGACCGCCGCCAGGATCGCCACCTTGGGCTGCTCGCGCCCCAGCGCGCGCGCCAGGTCGATGGCGTTCTGGCAGATGTCGACCTTGTCCTCCAGGTTGGGGGCGATGTTGATGGCTCCGTCGGTGACCAGCAGGACCTTGTGGTAGGTGGGCACGTCCATCACGAAGACGTGGCTGATGCGCCGCTCGGTGCGCAGCCCCGCCTCGCGCGACACCACCGCGCCCATCAGCTCGTCGGTGTGCAGGCTCCCCTTCATCAGGAGCTCCGCCTCACCCTCGCGGACCAGCCGCACGGCGGCTTCGGCGGAAGCGTGGCTGTGGGGCGTATCGACGATGCGCAGCTTGGAGATGTCGGCGCCGGCGGCTTGTGCGGTCGCGCCGATCCTGGCAGCCGGGCCCACCAGGATCGGCACGATAAGCCCGAGATGGGCCGCCTCGACGGCGCCGGAGAGGGCCGACGCCTCGCAGGGATGGGCCACGGCGGTGGGCACGGGCTCGAGGCTCCGGCACCGCGCCAGCAAGACCTCGTATTTCCCGGTCCCGGTTGCGTGGCTCATGACGTCCCGTCGCGGGCTGGCCGGCGCGCAGCGCCGTACAGGCGATCACGCGCCGGATGGCTGCATTTTCACCGCCCAGCATAAAGAGGAGGAGGGGGGAGGCGGAACTGCCCTTTGGGGCAGGGGAGGTCGGCCAAGTAGACAGGATTGGCACGAGGGCGGAGGAAGCTACGTGCGAGGTTGGTTCAGGAGGAGCAGGCTTCTCTGCGACGCTCCTCGACGGCCGCGCAGAAATCGCGCGGGTGTTCTTTGAAGGCCTTTGCCAGCTCTTCGGTGTAGCCGAAGATCGCCCACGGTGCGCGCTGAGCCGCTGCCTGCAGCAGCTCATGTATCATCTTTTCAGAGCCCTGGGCAACGGTGCTGCCTCCGTAGCAGATGAACAAGGCATGGTAGTCCGTTCCACTCGGGACGAAGTTCACGCGCTTCTTGATCACTCGCTTGTAGGCCCAAACAAGATCCCTGAATCTGAGCACGTTGAATCTGAAAAATGATGCCTCGATCATGTAGCTGCGGGTGAAGATGCGATAGGCGCGAAGGCCTCCAGCAGCTTGCAGCTCATTTTCGATCTCAGCCGATATCTGGGCTGGGTCGCCCCAGGAAGCCGCCTGCTGCATGACGGGATGAGTGGCCGGATTCTGCCATCGGCGCCAGATAGGAAACACCTTCCATGCCGCGAGACCCACGAAGGCATGGCAAAGCACGATGACAAGCCAACCCGCGCTCCGGAAATGGCCAGATGCATCCAAGTAGAATGGATAGACATGATCCCGCATCGAGCGCGCCTCCGCCGTGGCGAACAATTGCGTCTCGAGGCTTCTGGGAAGGTGGGCCAGTTTCCCTTCGACAATGAGCGGCTGTCCCGACACGCTCTTGACGATCAAGAGTTTCCCTCCAAGGTCCAAGGCATAGTAGCTGGCGGTAATGCCGCGGGGGATCTTGACGCCACCGTGGGTTTCAACGGTGATTTCTTGAATTCCCGTGTCGACCGCATGATCCCCCGAGACCCGGACGAAGTACTTGAGCGACTGCGTCGGATCCGGCACGGCACCGAGATCGGCCGGGCTCACAGGAAATGGGCCGCCAATGAAGTTGATGAAGTATCGGGCGTTGGCGAGAATCAGGGCCAATCCGGAGACGGCCACGAGTGCCCACGGAACCATCTGGTGCAACGACTCCCGACGGCACATGCGCTGGATCCATGGGTCCATGGGTGCCCTCCATCGGTTCCTGTCGCGGCGGCGGGCATGGGTCTGATGCGGATCGTCACAGGTCAGCGTCGGGATGGCACTCGGCGTCAGTACAACCGCAGGTACCATAGCACACGCGCATGAACCACGGTGTCGTCAAATGGGCGGGGCGCGGCTCGCCCATGAGCAGGTCGTAGGACCTGGGAGCCAAGGCCCGGGCGGGGATCGGCGCCGGGCAGCGGAACTGTCCCTTGCGCAAGGGGGAGTAGGGGCAAAAGCCCGAAATTGGTACGATACGCCGCGCAACGGCCCGGGATTGCCGACCGGGTCCCGGAGGGGCGCGCGCAGCTTGGGGCTGATCGTCGAGATCCCTACCATCAGGCGTTTTCGCGCGGTGGTCCGCGTGGCCCTGCCGCGCTGGCTCGCGCCGCGCATCTCGCTGTTCGCGTCGGCGCTGGCCTTTCGCGCCCTGCTGGCACTGGCCCCCGTCCTCCTGATCGTGCTGTCGATAGCCGGCCATCTTCTTGGGGAGGAAGAGGCCCGGCGCACGGTGGCCGAATCGCTCGTCCGCTTCGCGGGCCGTGGGTCGGAGGACATGGTGACGGCCCTGCTGGGGATGGTCGCCCCCACCGAGCGCCTCACCACGGGGACCTTCCTGGGAGTGGCGCTGCTGCTCTACTTCGCCTCCTCCTTCTTCGCCCAGCTGCACGCCGCTCTGGATGCCGTCTGGGAAATCCGCTTGAAGACCTTCCGCCGCGCCCTGCTCGACCGCGTCATCTCACTGGGGGAGACGGTGCTTGCGCTCGCCGCGGTCCTGGTCGTCCTGGCGCTGGCGGTCCTGCGCTCGGTCGTTTGGCCGATCCTGCAGCGCTCGGGCGCCGCCGGGGAGGCCGCCTGGATGCTCTGGACGCGGCTCGCCACCTTCCTGATGATCGCCGGGGTCCTCGGCATGGCATTCCGGTACGTTCCCTCGGTCCGCCCGCGGCCGAGCTGGATCGCGGTCCTGGCGGGGGTGCTGCCGGCAACCATCCTTTTGAACCTGGCCAGCGAGGTGATTGGTGTGATCATCACCCGCAGCGCCCTCGCGTCCCTGTACGGCGCCGCGGGCAGCGTCATCATCTTCCTGCTGTGGGTCTACTACAGCTCCTGGATCTTCCTCTTCGGGGCCGAGGTCTGCCGCGCCTGGGACGAGGCGCCGCCCTCGGCGGGATGGACGTCATGAGGGATCGCTCGGCAGCGAAGCTGCAGCGCCGGTGGGTCCGGACGGCGGCGGTTGCGACAGCGGCCTTGCTCGCATCGTGGGTACCGGCGCGCGCCCAGTCGATCGAGCCGCGCCTCTTCTCCAATGCGCCCGTCGGGTTGAACTTCATCCTTATCGGCTATGTCTATTCGTCGGGCGGCGTGCTCCTCGATCCTTCCATCCCGCTCGAGGACGCCAGCCTGAAGATCCATGCCCCATTCCTCGGCTATGCGCGCGCGCTGGATGTGGGAGGGAAGTCGGGACAGTTTCAGGTGCTGGCCCCTTACGCCTGGCTCTCCGGCGAAGCGACCGAGGGAACGACCGGCCTGGTGCGGTCGCGCGACGTCAACGGCTTCGGCGACCCGGGATTCCGCTTCATGGTCAATCTGCACGGTGCCCCGGCGCTGCGCGCGCCGGAGTTCAAGGACTACAAGCAGGACATGGTGGTGGGGGTGAGCCTGATGGTGACCGCTCCTCTGGGCCAGTACGATCCCGACCGGCTGGTCAACCTCGGAACGAACCGCTGGTCCTTCAGGCCGGAGTTCGGCGTCTCCAAGGCGCTGGGCCCCTGGATTCTGGAAGGGATCGGGGCTGCGACCTTGTTCACCGACAACGATGACTTCTTCGGCGGGCAGCACCGCTCCCAAGATCCGATCTACTCGGCTCAGGGCCATGTCGTCTTCCGTTTTCCAAAAGGCGCCTGGACGTCCTTTGACGCCACCTATTACACCGGCGGCCGCACAACTCTCGACGGCGTGGAAAGCGACGACCAGCTGAGCAACTGGCGCTACGGGTTGACGGTCGCACTGCGGGTGAACCGGCGCAATTCGATCAAGCTTTACGCCAGCGACGGAGTCTGGACTCGCGTCGGCGAGGACTTCCGCCTCTACGGCGCCGCCTGGCAGCTGAACTGGGGCGGCTCTTAGGGCCCCACGTCCAGAAGCCGACAGTCACGTGGGTGGATTCGCAGCACTATCTTTTATGGCAGGTCAGCGTATCTTGGGTTTTTGGACTGCGGGCTCGAATCCGCGGGGGTTCTATTTAGTTGAGCCACGGGGCCTTCTCACCGAGATCCTATTGCAGCATAATTCCTTTAGTAGTGACGGGCCTCGCAATGATATCGAATAACACAGATCGGCACAAAATCTAGTTAGGTTCCAGGAGAAATGTTTGTACTCATTCAGGCTTTGGTGGGCTCTAGTAGTCCTCGTGGTTTTGACCGGGTGCCAGCATTCCAAACATGCCTCTCGTGCCCACGAGGTCGTTGATGGGCTTGGTCAACCGCTCGCAGGGAGTGACGTAAGGGATTCTGGGGACACATTTGAATGGCAGGACCGCGGCCCACTCGACTTCCTGAAACTGCTAAGAAGCCAACACGACTATTCTGTGCGTGGATTGCACCGCGGATGGTTAAAGGCGACCGATGTGCCGGAATTACTGGCCCTGCTTGATTCGAAGGACCCTTGTGGATCCGTCGCAATGGAAGCCTCTTCATATTATGAATCCGGTCTATCAACCGTAGGCCAGGAGGCGGCTTTCCTGATCGAAGGGTTTCGACGTGGACAATATCCACCTGGCTTGAACTCCACGCGAATGGAGCTGAATAGTGAAGAGCTCCGTACCTGGTGGCGAGAATACGAGAAGTCACTCGATGGAACCTAACCCGCGCTTACAGGCGACGGCGTGCGGGACGCGCTCGCCTGTCAGGAAACGACGGCTCCCGCACGCCGCGCCTGAACCGCAGCGTTAGATTGGCTTGAGCATGAAACGCAGCATCAATCTCTGGGCCTGCGCCGTGGGGGCTATTAGTCTAGCCCTCGCGGCATCGTCAGAGGGCACGGCACCGCGCGTGGAACTCGTCTTTACACGGAATCTGGTCGTAGTAGACCAAAGAATCGTTGCCGGCCCGCAGGGAGTTGTCGTCCCGATATGCGATGTAGGTGGCGAAGAGCACCTCTGCTGGCTCGCTTTCCACATCGAAGTTCAGTCCGGGTCGAAGTGGGTGCCCGCCTCGCTTAGTTACCGTGCCGGTATCCCTGATGGCATCCCCCTCGAGCGGGCAAGAGTCTTGAAGGTTGAGCCGGGGGCCAGTGCCACATTCAGAGCCGCGTTTCTCAAACGGGACTATGTTTTCAAGCCGGGCCAGATGGTCCGGCTTCGCGTTGACACGTGGCGAAGCGAAGAGGCTATGCGGGCGCACGATCCGCCTCTCACGCTCGTCACCTCCCCTTTTTCGGTCGACTGAGTGCTATTGTGACGATGCCACCTAACATGGCCATGCACCAGATGGTCTCGCGCGTCACGCCGCCTGCGAGATGCGGCAACCGGCGCGCCGCCCGGCCCGCGGGTGATGGCCGGCGTTAGCCAGACAAGAGAGGTAGTCTCAGTTCGTGGCCAAGATTAGGAAGATTGATCGGGTTCCTGGTAACGGAAGGCGCAATTACTACTTGGTCGATGCTTGCTTCTTGGTCAACAATTACATTCCCATCGCTATCGCTCCATCCGTGGGGGACCAAAAGCGTCTCACTGCCTGTCGAGAATGGTGGGACGAGATCCATGCGCAACTCAACGCCAACAAGGCCAGGGTCTACGTGCCTGATGTGTGCATTGCTGAAGCGTACAAGGTTCTTGCCAAGAAGTACTACACGGAACGCTGGTTCAAGTCCACTGCGTCCTTCCGCGGAGCAAGGCAGAAGATGGTGAAGGACATCAGCCTTCCGGCGCGAATGCTCAAAGCACAAGCGCGCCGAGTTCGCTTTCACGACATTTCGACCAGTCGGGACATCATCATTGCAGTGGATCGCTTTTATGAAATGCTTATGAAGCAATCGATCGAAGTTCAGCTTCCTGACCTCATTCTGTTGGCAACAGGGAAGTACCTGATGGACTTCTTCGACATCCCAAAGAACAGACTGCACATCGTTACGCTTGATAGGAAGCTTCGACGTGGAACTCAGAAGATCCAGGAGTTGCCGAATGCTTATGACCCGACAGAAGCGTCGGATTCGGTTGGGCGAATTTTCCGTTAGGGCGCTGGTTAACCTTGAACCTGACGGTCGCAAAGAACGCGCCCGCAGGTTAACGGCCATGCGTTAGGCGCATCGGAGGTCCCCATGCGAATCGAAGCAGCACTGGCGACTGTATTGCTTG
>DASTZC010000096.1 GCA_035764505.1 Candidatus Polarisedimenticolia bacterium | reverse complement strand
AACAATAAACAACCCAGGCACTTTGCTGTTTTGACAATCAGCAAGGACGCGAGTTTTTTGTGGAACCGCACCCGCCAATCCACCGACAAATACCAACGGGGGAAGCTCTCTACATCGACTGCCAGAGCCGGAACGGCGCCCGAGATCTGCGCTGTTCTCGCGGGAGTCGAAGTGCCTCTACATTCCCTCGCCCGCCTTGATTTTCCCGTCCGGCAATATGCCGGGTTCCCGGTGGCACGATCGCCTCCGCGCCGACCACGGCAACCAAGCACTGCGCGTCCGAATCTCCGCTCAAGAGACCAATGCCGCAATTCAAGGAGGCCACGATGCGAAGGTCTTTTCTGCTGTTCGCTCTTGTGTTCCTGGCCGCCGCGGTAGTCGTGACCGTCAGCATGGCGGGCGCGACGGCGGCCCCGAAGACATCCGCCGTCGGCCCGACGCCGAGCGTGACAGAGCAGTTCGTGATGCCCACCTCGGCCAAGCCGAAGCCACAACCCGAAGTACTGTGCCTCGTCAACATCTGCAAGGTGGATAACGGCGTGCTGTACCACTGCGTCGCCAACGTCCAGGACAACTGTTGCCGGTATCAGACCAATAAGGACTGCGTGGCGGATCCCAATTGCAGCTACACGATTCCGCCTTACTGTCCCGCCGACCCTCCTAACGCCTGCAACAACACCTGCACAGGCCAGTAGACCTCACGGCACCGTCCTTTGGCTTCCGGCGTCCGTTCCCTTGCGGGCGCCGGAAGCCCCATGACCATCCTCCCCTGTTGCGTGAAAAAAACCCCATCCGCTTGCGCGGCTTGTTCCATAATGGCGGCTCTCTCGCTGGAAGTTGCCTGTTTTTCGGCCGGCCGCGGGAAAAATCAATTCTCCTGGAACCTTTCCTGCGTGTGTGCCGACTGTAATGCTGGGGAGGATTGGGAGGTACCATGGGTGCGAGCAAAGCCGGCCTGCGCCGGCGATCCGGTCTGCTTCTCTCAATCGGAATGGTTTTCAGTCTGCTCCTTCCGTCCCTCGGCTTCAGCGCCACGCCTCCATCGGTCAAATCCGCGACCAGCCCAAGCGGGCAAGAGCCCATCACCAGGATCCGCCAGCTGCTCCGGCAGGAGAATTTCGCGGAAGCGGAGAAGCAGTCCCGCGCACTCCTGGCGAGCTACGAAGCCACCAAGGGCAAGGACTCGGTGGAAGCCGCCCAGGCGATGGACCTGGTGGTCGAAGCCTTGATCGGGCTGGGAAAGATGGCCGAGCCCGAGGCGAAGGCGCTCGCCGACCGTGCGGTCGAAATGATGGAGAAGCGCTCCGGACCGGAATCTCTCGACGTCGCGAGAGCGCTCGCCGTTTCGGGAAAGCTGCGATTTTTCGCCGGCGATTATCCCGGGGCGCGGACGGTCTGCGAGAGAGCCGCCGCCATTTTTGAAAAAAACCCTCCCCCTGACGAGCTGGACCGGGTGCCGACCCTCGATTGTCTGGCGATGACCTATTCGAAGCTGGGGCCTCTGGACCAGGCACGCGAGACGATCGAGCGCGCGATCGCCATCCAGGAAAAGGCCCTCGGTCCGGACGATCCCGCTCTGGCCAAGCCCCTGAACCATCTGGCAATCATCAATGGAATGCTGGGCGAGTACGACAAGGTCTTCCCGCTGCTGAAGCGTTGCATTGCGATCCTGGAGAAGAGGCTCGGCCCGGATAATCCGGCGCTGGGTTCGCCGCTGAACAATCTCGCCATGATCTACAAGCTGTCAGGAAACTACACCGAGGCCGTCCCGGTCCTCGAACGGACGCTCAAGATCAGGACGCAGGCCCTTGGGCCGGACCACTACGAGGTGGGCTTGAGCACCCAGGTACTCGGGAACCTTCACGTGGCTCTCGCCGATTACGCGCGCGCCGAGACCTATCTGAGAAAGGCCCTCGACATTTTCGAGCGCAGCGTCGGAAGGTCGCATTCCGAGGTGGGCTCGACGCTCGGCGGATTGGGAAGGGTGCTGGCGCAGCAGGACCGGTTGACCGAGGCGGCGCCGCTTTTCCGCCGCTGCATCGAGGTGCTCGAGAAAGCCTATGGCCCCGGCAACATCGAAACCGCTTATTACATGCTGGACCTGGCGAACGTCCAATTGAAGCTCGGACAGCTCGAGCCGGCGGGCGACCTTTACCGCAAGGCCCTTGCCGTTCAGGACAAGGCGCTCGGCCCCGAGCATCCCGATCGGGCGGACGGCTACCAGGGGTTCGGCTCGTATCTGCTGGCGAAGGGTGAGCTGCCGCAGGCCCAGGACCTCTTCACCAAGGCCCTGGCCATCCGCGAGAAGATGTTCGGCGACGGATTCGAAGTCGCGGAGACGCTCGAAAGTCTGGCGATGGCGCAGTGGGCGCTGGGGAATGTCAAGACGGCCTTCGGCACGGCCCTGCGCAGCGAAGAGAGCATCCGCCGCCACCTGCTGCGCACGGCTCCGGCCCTTACGGAAAGGCAGGCGCTGCGCTACGAGTCGCGGTTGGGCGGCGGCATCGCCACGGCCGCTTCGATCCTGGCCTCACGCCCTGAGATGGCCGCCTCGCCCGAGCCGGCAGCCCGCCTGTGGGATGAGGTGGTGCGGTCGCGCGCCGTCGTCCTCGACGAGATCGCCCGGCGGCACCAGGCTGTCCTGCAGCTCGAGGACCCGGCCACCATGCAGCTGAGCGCCAATCTCGCCCAGGCACGATCGCGGTTGTCGCATCTCTCGCTCGTCGGACCGGACAAGGATCACGCGGATCGGTTTCGCACCGAGCTGCAGCGCGGCGAGGCCGCAGTAGAGGGTCTCGAGCGCCGGCTGGCCGAGCAGAGCCGCGCCTACCGAGAGGAAGAAGCCGCGCGGCTTGCGGGCTGGAACGAGGCGCGCACGGCGCTTCCCGCCCGCACGGCCCTGGTCGCCTATCTGCGCTTCGATCGGCTCCAGGATCCCGGCAAGGCAGGTGACTCTTCCGGCCGGAGAATACTTTCGGGGACGCCCAGTTACGCCGTACTCTCGTTCGAGGCGGAAGATTCCGCTCCGCGCTTCGTGCTGCTCGGCTCCGCCAAAGAGATCGACGCGAGGGTCGCGGCCTGGCGCCGGGAGATCCTGAATCCGGCATCGGCGCAGTCCGACAAGAGCTATCGGGATGCAGCCCTCGAGCTCAGTCGGAAGATCTGGGATCCTGTCGCGCCGCGTCTCAAGGGGGCGCGTCTCGTCTTCCTCGTACCTGATGCTTCCTTGAACCTGGTCAGCTTCGCGACGCTGGCTCGGCCGGGGAACCGCTTCCTGATCGAGGAGGAGGCGACGCTGCATTACCTTTCCTCCGAGCGGGATCTCCTCCAGCAACCGAGAGCTCCGCGCCCTGGCGCAACGGCGCTGGTGCTCGGGGGCCCCGATTTCGACAGCCCGGCGTCCGAGGACCTGGCGGCCGCTGCGGCGGCGCCGGAGCCGGAATTCGCGTCGAACCGATCCGCCCCGGCCGCTTATCGCAGCTCGGTGCCGTCCTGCGAGGCTTTCCGGACGATGCGCTTCTCTCCGCTGCCGAACACGGTCGCGGAGGCCGACGAGGTGGCGTCCCTGTTGAGCAAAGACTCGTCCAGCTCCCCTGCTTCGGGCGGAATCATGAAGCTGACCGGGAAGCTGGCCAGCGAGCGTTTCTTGAAGGACCTGTCCGCCGGTCGGGCGATTCTCCACATCGCCACCCATGGATTCTTCCTGTCGCGGGATTGCCTCGACTCCGGGACGCCGGGCGGCGGCGGGGCGGGGGCCTCGCCTTTTCTCGACAATCCCCTGCTCTTCTCGGGGCTGGCCATGGCGGGGGCGAACCTGCGGCAGGGCGGTCCTGCTGCGCCGGAGGGCGAGGATGGCATTCTGACAGCCGCGGAGGTGGCCAGCCTGGACCTGCGGGGCGTCGAATGGGCCGTGCTGTCGGCGTGCGAGACGGGACTGGGCCCGATCCAGGTCGGCGAAGGAGTCCTCGGGTTGCGACGCGCGTTCCAAATCGCCGGCGCGCGCACGCTGATCATGAGCCTGTGGAGCGTCGCGGACGTCCCGGCTCGCGATTGGATCCACAACCTCTACGCCAGCCGCATCTCGGGGGCCGCCTCCGCCGAAGCGGTGCGCGACGCCGCGCTGAAGATGCTTCAGGCCCGCCGCAAGGCGGGAGTCAGCACGCATCCTTCCGCCTGGGGCGCCTTCATCGCCAGCGGCGACTGGCGGTAGTCTCAGCCTCGGGCCAAGACGGTATTGAGTCGCGGGCTGAGCCGCACCACGCCATCTCGCCTCCGGCGGTTTTCGCGCCAGCGAGTCCCCTTATCGTGTTCGAACTGATAGACTGCGGGCCACCGATACCGTGAGATTTGCCGCGGTACCCATTCCCGGTCGCCAGGCGACGAATCGCCGCCGATTGCAGCCAGCGGAGGCGCGATGTTCGAAATCGAAGAGGTGCCAGGCGTAACGATTGTGCGGATGCGGCACGGGCGCGCCAACGCGCTCGACGTGGAGCTGTGCCGGGCGTTGCGGGCATTCTTCCAGGAGGCTGGAAGGGACCCTACCGGGAGCGTGGTTCTCACGGCCGAGGGAAGCATTTTTTCCGCCGGAGTCGACCTCCTGCGCGTGCTGGAAGGCGGAGCGGCCTATGTCCGGGATCTGCTTCCCGCGCTTCATCAGATGTGCGACGCGATCTTCAGCTTTCCCCATCCTCTGGTTGCGGCAATCAACGGCCACGCCATGGCCGGGGGGTGCGTCCTGGCCTGCATGGCCGACCATCGCATCATGGCGAAAGGACCCGGCCGGATCGGAGTTCCCGAGCTGAGCGTGGGCGTCCCTTTTCCTCCGGCCCCTCTGGAAATCATGCGATTCGTCCTCCCACCGCAGCATCTGAGCCGGGTGATGATCGGAGGCATGACTCACGATCCCGAGGAGGCGCGCGAATTCGGCCTGGTGGACGAGGTCGCGGCACCGGAGGAGCTGATCGATCGGGCGGTGGCCGTGGCGCAGCGGCTGGGGTCCCTCCATCCGGCGTCCTTCAGCCTGACCAAGCTGCAGCTCCGCGCTCCGTCCCTCGAGCAGATACGCGCGGCGCACGACACCCAGATTCAACAGCTGGTCGAGGAAATCTGGGCGACCCCCGAGGCAATCCAGCGCATCAGCGAGCACGTCGAGCGCACCTTCGGAGCCAAGAAGAAATGAGCCTGCCATCGGGAGGGATGCCGGGACGCGAGGCTGGAGCTGCCGGCCGGATGCCCGTTCGATGGACTCTCGCTCTAATGCTGGGCGCGCTGCTGGCGGCATCGGGAAATGCGCCGGCGCGTGCTGAGGCACCGCCGGAAAAGGCCGTAGCGTCACAAACCCCCGCAGCTCCGCCGGAGAAGTCGGCTCATGACCGTGAGTTCTGGCGGACCATTGCCAAGAACAAATTCGCCCCTCCCGCAGGACAGCCGATCACCCCGCTGCTGCGGGAGCTGAGCGGACTGCTGGGCTCCGCCGATCCCGAGCTGCGCGACGACCTCGCCTACACCATCACCGACCAGTGGGTTCGCCATCAGGAAGTGCCGGCGGCCGACCTCAACGCCCTGGCCGACGCCTGGCGGGAAAACCTGCGCTTCAAGATTGGCGAAACGGGAACCGATTCGGTATTCACTCGATCGTTCTCGGCGCTCTGCCTGGCGTCGCTGGCGCGCCGCGAGCAGCAGGTCCCCTTTCTCGGTCCCGAGCGTTACCAGGCCCTGCTGAACGAGGGCCTGACCTACCTGAAACAGGAGCGGGATCTGCGGGGATTCGATCCGGTCAAAGGATGGATTCATGCCACGGCGCACACCGCCGACCTGCTGGCGAATCTGGCCGGCAATGGAATGCTCAGGAAAGAAGACCAGGCGCGTCTGCTGGAAGCAATCTCGCAGCGCCTGTCTTCAGCCGGCCAGATCTTCTCTTACGGAGAGCAGGACCGCCTGTCGCTCATCGCCGCCACGCTGGCGATGCGCAACGACTTCGACGCCCAAGCCTTCAACCGGTGGCTGACCGCGGTGAGCGGCGACCAGAGGGTCTGGAACGACTCTCCTCCTCGCGTCGAGCTGTTGCAGACGTTCGAGAACAACACCTACATGCTGCAGGCGCTGGCGGCCCACCTCAGCGCCCCCGAGACGCCTCCCCTCGCCGAAGCCAGGAAAAGCCTGCTCCAGGTCCTTCGCCGCCGCTGACCCTCCGCCGTCCAAATAGAGCGCCAGAAACGACCGAGCGTCCTTAGGGGCAGGTGAAGGACTTGCCCGTCATCGGAGCCGCGACGCCTCCCTCGTAAAAGGTCTCTTTGCCGTCCATCCCGAAGCGGCTGAAATGCGCCGGAGTGGATTCCGGGAGTTTGCCCATGCCAGGAGCGGACAGTACCGCGACGCGCTCGTTCGTGGAGTGAGCGTTTGCCCCCAGAACCGGGGACCTGATCAAGCAGGTATCGACGATCTGATAAAGAGCCAGCCCCAGAACCAATCCGGACCAAAACAGCCAATGTTCCTTGGGTTTCATCGGTTCATCTTCGTATTTCATGTCCTCCTCCACTCCACTCTTAGTCAAGAGGCGGGCGGAAGTCCTCAGGACTCCCTACCGGCTCCGGTCGGCAACGCTCACGATTTCCTTCGCCTCCCGTCGCGCGATGTCTTTTTCCCGCCCGATTGCATCCTTGGCCTGCTCGAGGGCGCCGGCAGCCTTGTCTTTGATCTTCCGCGTGCTTCGCACAATCCAGTCTCTTGATTCCTTGCCCGTGCGCGGAGCGAACAGGAGGGCGATTCCTGCGCCGACGGCCGCGCCCACGACGGCGCTCACCACGATGCCGGTCCAACTTCCGGTACCTTGATTGTTTCCCTTCACAATACCCTCGCTTTCTGTCGATGGGGTTGTGCCCGGTTTGTGAACGCTCTGACGAACGCTTCCAGGCCTATCCTGAGAATATTGATCTTGCGCCTCGCCGCAACGACGGGCGGCGCCATCACGGAGCTGATCCCTTCCACCAGATGCCACCAGGTTCGCACCGTCTCCATGATGCGCTCCACTTCCACCCATTGCCGATTGACACGCGCGGAGAGATCCTGGAGGTTCTCCACCAGCGCCCGCGTCTCCCGTGCCAGAGGCTGCACCTGGGCCTTCACATCCTCGACGGCCCGGACAACCCGCTCGATCTGCCTGCGAAGCTGAAGCAGCATGGCGATCGCCACCGCAACCAGCGCGATGAACGCAATCGACCCCACGTACAGAGTCGCTTGCAGCGCTGTGGGAAGTTGCTGTTCCATCACTAACCTCTCTGAGGGCAAGGCCTGGGGTGCGCCGGCTCGCCCTGCCGCTGGTCAGCGAGGCTGCGCTCGATTCGAATCCGCAGCCGGTACCGTCGGAGGCAGGCAGAGCAGGTGGCTCTTCATGGTTAGAATAGGCCCGGGAACTCGGACGGCCCATGGGGTATTCACCCACCCGACAACCAGAGCGAGTCTCTAGTCGTCGAGGCAGCCGTGTGCAAGGGGAACGGCCGGGAGAGCGGTTATTTGATCGCCAGGGTGACGAAGCTCTCGATGATTCCGGCCGCAATGGCATAGCGCGTGAGGGACGCGGTGTCGTGGAGGTCCAGCTTGTTCATGATCTGCTGCCGATGCTTTTCGACCGTCTTGATACTGATGCTGAGCTCGGCCGCGGTTTGCTTGTTGGCCTTTCCCTCCGCAATCAGCTGCAGCACCTCCACCTCGCGCGAGGTCAGCTGGGCGCCTCGCTTCCTGAGCCGCCCTCCTCTATCGAGAGCGCCCCGCTCGAGATCCTGGAGGCGTTTGGTGATCACGGGGCTGAAGAACGCGTTTCCTTTGCTGATTTCCCGAATCGCCCGGGCCAGAAAGTCGGCGGAAGCCTGCTTCAGCAGGTACCCTGCCGCGCCCAGCAGGGTCAATTGCTCGACGTACTCGTCCTCGCTGTGCGCCGAGAGAATGAGTATTTTCGTCTCGGGAACATCCCTGAGAATCTGCCGGGTGGCTTCCAGGCCATTGAGCAACGGCATCGCGATGTCCATGACGACCACCGCAGGCTGCAGCCGCTTCGCCAGCTGCACCGCTTCGCGGCCGTTCCGCGCCTCGCCAATCACCTGCATGTCAGCTTCGGACAGCAACAACGCCCGAAGCCCCGCCCGGACGATCGTGTGATCTTCGGCGAGCAAGACGCTGATTCGCTTCATGAGAGGATCACCGCCTCGGGGAAACATGTTCCACCGACACAGCCCTGCCCTGCTGCTCGTTGCGGAACGGAATCTCGGCTCGTACGGTGGTGCCCCTGCCCCGTGCGGATTCGACCTGGAAATTGCCCTGGACCATCTCCACCCGTTCGCGCATTCCGATCAATCCAAATCGCCTCTTCCTCTTGCCGAGGAAGGCGCGGTTCACCTGAAAGGACTTGCCGTTGTCGCGGATTTCCATCCGGATGGCTCCCGGAAGGCTCACGAGGCTGACGCTCACCCGCGTGGCTTCGGCGTGCTTGGCGATGTTGGTGAGCGCTTCCTGCGCGACGCGATAGAGCACCGTGCGCTTCTCATTGTCACATCTCTCGACCGCGGCAACGGCCTTGAAACGAATCTGCACCCGCGTCCGCTTGGCGAATTCCTTCAGGTGGGAATCCAGGGCGGGGATGAGGCCCATATCGTCCAGGATGGGCGGGCGCAACTCGCGGACGAACCGACGCAGAGCTTTGAGCGACTTTTCCACCAGCCGCTCCGCGATGGCGATCCGCCTGCGGATGTCCCGCGTGTTGACCGCTGATTCCCTCTTCAGGGTCGCCAGGGTGATGTTGATTCCGGTCAAGCTTTGACCGACTTCATCATGAAGCTCCCGGCTGATGTCCTGTCGTTCTTTCTCCTGCGCCGACAGAATCCGGTGGGACAGCCGCCGTAGCTGCTCCTGCATGACGCGCGACTGTTTCAGCAGCTGGTGATGGTGTTGCTCGCTCCGCTTGAGCGCCTGTTCCACGAGCTGGCGCCGGACGATTTCCTGCTTCAGCCGTTGGTTTGCAGCGGCCAGGGCCGCGGTGCGCAGGCTCAGCGCCACGTTGGCTCGATTCATATTCCCGTCCCGCGCCGCAGCGGCGCCACGGGCCTTCCCTTTCCCCGCTCCGTTCGACGCGACCCGGTGTCCGAGTCCCCCGCCAGGACGCACGCCCGCCCGCGGCACCTGCTTCAGCTGCCGTCGCAGGGCCAGCAGGCTGCGGCCCGACAAGTCGCTTTCTTGTTTGTCAGTTTTCATACCATTTCCGCTTTATTCTCCAACGGTGGGTTCCTTCTCTCCATGGGGTAATACCCTACCCTGCCAGGTCAAGGACGAGAGCACGATTCGCTTTCGTGGAGCGCCGTCTATCGTCCAGTAGGGTTACACCCCATTGGAAGGGGCTGTCCCGTGGCATAGCCTGTTTGCATAATAGCTTCAAAACCCCTCTCAGCCATGGGGAAAGTGCAGAAGCGCAGAAAGGAGACAGCATGTTGTGGACCATTGCCGTGATTCTAGGAGTTCTGTGGTTACTGGGCGTGGTGAGCAGCTACACGATGGGAGGGTTCGTTCACATCCTCCTGGTGCTGGCCATCATCATGGTCATCATCAACCTGGTGCAGGGACGACGAGCGACCGGGTAAATCTCAGGCCCTGCCTCTGAGCCTTGACGCCGGCTGGCAGAATCGCGCTGCCGGTCGGCGAAGCGGAATGTTTCAACCGCGCGACGCCGCATCAAACAGAAGATAAAGGAGCAGCATGAATTCTCAATTCAATGGCAGAAACCGTATCGGAATCCTCATGGGGATCCTTCTGATCACCGGCTTGTTGGCTTGCGGCCAGTCACCTGAAGCCGAGGAGACCAACGTTGCCTCCGCGACTTCGTCCGGGACCTCCTCCGACACTTCCTCCAGGTCCTACTTCCCCGAGACGACCCGCGTCACGGTGCCCGAGGGGACGACGATTCACATCACCCTTTCCACGACCATCGACTCCGAGTCGAGTCAGGCTGGGGACACCCTCAATGCCACGACGACGACGGGAGTGCTGGTGGGAGATCACGTCGCCATCCCGGCAGGCAGCACCATTCAAGGCCAGGTGACGGAAGCCACTCCCGCCACGAAGGGGTTGAAAATCTCGGAGAAGGGTGGATCCGTAGCCCTCTCCTTCGACAAGGTAACGACTCCCGGCGGCAACAGCGCCCCCATGTCCGCAACCCTCGAGAGCATGGCCAGCTCCACCGGGAAGACGGCCGGCATCATTGGAGGCAGCGCCGCCGGCGGGGCCTTGCTCGGAAAGATTCTCGGGGGCAGCACGAAGGACGCCGCGGTGGGAGCCGTGGTGGGCGGCGGCATCGGAACCGGAATCGCCGCGGGCACCAAAGGAAAGAAGCTGGTGATTCCCATGGGCACGGACCTGGTCATCACCCTGGACCAGCCCCTGACCATCGCCGTCAAGTCGTAGGTTTGGTAAGAACCCTGGCCCGCGAGGGCCAGGGTGCTCCGCAAGAAGAATCGACCCGAAACCGCCGAGAAAGAAAGCGAGACCCCAATGAAGGCAAGAACCCTTACCGCCTACATCCTCATCGCTCTGGGGATCATGGCATTCATCTACCAGGGCATTACCTACAAAACCCGGGAGACGGCCCTCGATCTGGGCCCTCTCCAGGTGACCCGCCAGAGGACCCGGACCCTTCCCATCCCGCCCATCGTGGGAGCCGTCGCATTGCTGAGCGGCCTCGCGTTGCTGGTAGCCAGAGGCGCCGGAGTGACGGCGCCGGTCATCAAGGCCAAATAAGGGCAAATCGTAGGGCTCAGAGCTTGGAGAGCAAGGCGTTGATAGCGTCCGGGTCGACCGGTTTCACGAGGTGGGTGTCGAACCCGGATTCCCTGGCACGATGGCGGTCCGCTTCCTGCCCCCAGCCCGTGAGCGCCACGAGACAGACACCCTTGGCCCACGGCAGCTCGCGGATCCGCCGGGCGACCTCGTAGCCGTTCATTTTCGGCATTCCGATGTCGACAATCATGACCTCAGGCCGACACTCCTGTGCCGACAACACCGCTTCCATGCCATCGAAAGCCGTATAGACCTCGTGCCCACACTGACGAAGGAGGAGGGTGAGACTCTTCGCCGCGTCGTGACTGTCGTCAGCCACCAGGATTCGCCGTGGTCTGCCGGGGCTCACCCGTGCGGGGCCGGCCGAGACCTCCGCAGAGGCTTCATCTCCGGCCCTGATGGGCAGCGTGAGAATGAACTCGCTCCCGCGTCCGACGCCATCACTCTTGGCTTCGATGCTGCCGCCGTGAAGCTCAATCAGCTGTCGCACCAGCGTGAGCCCTATGCCCAATCCACCCTGCCGCTCCAGCGACCGGTCCACTTGTGTGAAGAGATCGAAGATCGCGTTGAGCTTCCCGGGAGCGATCCCCATGCCGTTGTCGATGACGCGCAACACGAGAGTTCCGCCCCTCGTCGTCGCGTTCAGCTCGATGACCCCACCTGGAGGAGTGAACTTGGCTGCGTTGGTGAGCAGGTTGCAGAGTATCTGAATCAAGCGTGCCCGATCCCCTCGTAGCAAGACAGCATGCTTCGGCAGATTCACACGCAGCGTGTGGCGATGCTCTTGGATCTCCACTCTGCAAGCGTCGACCGCGGCGTCGACGACCTCCGCGAACCGGATCTCCTCGAGCCGGAGCTCCAGTGCACCGCGCGAGATGCGTGAGACATCCAGCAGGTCGTCGATGAGCCGAACCATGTGCCTGACCTGCCGCTCGATCATTTCGAGCGGGGGGCAAAAATCGGGGCTGACCTCCTTGAGCCTCATATAATGCGCCGCATTGCGAATCGGTCCCAGCGGGTTTCTCAGCTCATGAGCCAGGATCGCCAGGAACTCGTC
>DASTZC010000095.1 GCA_035764505.1 Candidatus Polarisedimenticolia bacterium | reverse complement strand
GGTGTGCTCAAGTGGGACGCCGTGCGCCGGCTGCACTATTCGCACTCGGCCAAGTGGTTCCGCATCGACCTCGCCGATGGCGGCGTGGTGCGCGTCTCCGCCATGCTGATGGGGCTGCCGGGCTTCGCGCAGGCGGCGCTGGGCCAGGTCTCGGCTGCGGCGATCGACTCCGAGACGCGCACCGTCCTCGAGGCGACCGCGGCCGGCAACCTGCCCCGGATATGGGGCTAGTGTCGCTGCGTTGCGTCTCGCTTGCGTAGGGGTACGCGGCGCTTCGACGCTCCGTGCGATCCAGGCGGCTCCGATGTTGACCCGATTTCTGAATCGCAACCCTGGGACTTCCGATGACACGCCGCGTTCCTTGGTTCCTCTCGGGGGCGCGCGGTTTGCCTGCCTGAAGGGCTCCGCTATCCTGGTTATGAAATCCGGAGGACCTGTTTGAAGATCGCGCTGGCATCGCCCGGGGTTGCCGCCTCGCTCGACGAGGGGCTGGGGAAGATCAAGGAGCTGCAATCCGAGGCATCGGTGCGCGGCGCCGAGATCATCTGCTTCCCCGAAGCTTACCTGCCGGGTCTGCGCGGACAGGATTTCGGAATCTTTCCCTTCGATCGCAAGGAGCAGGAGCACGCCCTGAAGACGGTGGCGCAATGGGCCAGGAGCTTCGGGGTGGCCACGATCCTCGGGATGGAGCGCGTGACCGAAGCGGGCCGTCAGATCGCCGCCTTCGTCATCGACGCTCAGGGCGAGCTGCAGGGAATCCAGACGAAGAACCAGCTGGATCCCACCGAGGACCGCTTCTATATTCCCGGCGACAGCCGGCAGCTTTTCGAGATTCAGGGGATCCGCTTCGGCGTGTCGATCTGCCACGAAGGGTGGCGCTATCCCGAGACGGTGCGCTGGGCCGCCGTGCGCGGCGCGAAGATCGTCTTCCACCCGCACCATACGGGAAGCGACCATATCGGCGCGCGCCTCAAGGAATGGGGCTCTCCCCAGGCGCCGTATTACGAGAAGGCGATGATGATGCGCAGCCTGGAGAACACCATCTACTTCGCGAGCGTGAACTATGCGCTGCGTTTCCAGGAATCGGCGACCTGCCTGATCGATCCGTCGGGCCGCTGCCAGGCCTTCCTTCCGTACGGCCAGGAGGGAGTGCTGGTGCAGCCGATCCGGGTGGAGGAGGCTTCCGGGCTGCTGGCTTCCCGCTATGCTCCCGACCGTTATCGCGAAGGGAAGGTCTCGTGATCGCCGCGGCCGCGCCCCCTTCATGAGCCTGGTCGCATCCCTCCTGTTCCTGGCGCTGGCGGCTCCTCCCGAAGCCGTGAAAGTCGAGCGCTACCGGCTGCAGAGCAATAGGTGGGTGAATCTGCACCAGCGCCTGCTCTATGCCGCCCGCTTCGAGCCGAGCACGCCGAAAGGGCTGACTTCCGAGGAAACGGCGGCCTGGGACTCCGCGGTGGGCGTCTACCGCCAGTTTCTCGGGAAGCGCTCTCCGATCTACGATCGGGAGCTGATCGAGATGAACGCGGCCCTGTCCCAGGCGCGCGGGACCCGGCCGCCGGAAACGATTCCCGAGCCGGCGCGCGGCGCGCTGGCCCGGGCGATGACGCTGTACGAAAAGCAGCAATGGGCCGAGGACGATTTCGGCAACCGCTTCTGGATCGCCGTCGCCCGGCCGCTGCTCGAGTCGGCCGGAGCGGAGTTGCTGGCGGCGCACGCCCGTGCCTACGGGGTCCCGTTCCCGAAGCGCATCCTGGTGGACGTCGCCGCCTTCGGTTGGGAGTTCGGCGCCTACACGGTCGGCGATTCCGCCTCGGTCCACTGCGTGATTCAAAGCACGGACCCGGGCAGCCAGGGCTTCGCGGCGCTCGAGAGCTTGATGCACGAGCCGTCGCACGGAATTGTCGAACCCGCCTCGGGCGCTGTGGGGGCCGACCTGGTGAAAGCGGCGGCCGAGCTGAACCGGAAGGTTCCCTACAACCTCTGGCACGGCCTGCTGTTCTACACGGCCGGCGAGCTGACGCGGAAAGCCCTGGCGCGGCGCGGCGTCGAATACGAGCCGATCATCTACCGCGGCATGTTCACCCGGGTATTCGTGGGATTCCAGGAGCCTTTCGAAGCCCATTGGCGCGCCTATCTCGACGGGAAAGAGACGCGCGAGGAGGCGATCCGGCAAATCGTTCTCGCCACCGGCAAGCCGGCGGAGTGAGACGGAGCAGCGGGAACGAGCCCGAACATCCCGTGACATAGCCGCCGCATCGCTATCCGATTTTCAGGCCTTCCCCCGACAGTCTCCCGCATGCGCGTCTGCTATATTGGCCTCGAGTGTTGCGCCTCCGAAGGCATGCGGACGCCGCCGACATGTAACGCGAGCTCGGAGTCGCGACCCCTCCACGAGGTCTGCGATGAAGACTTCGAGGACAATGCTGGAAGAGCAGGTCGGCGGAAAGAGATTGAGTCGTTTCCATGGAAATGCTGCGCGCCTTCTCCGGAGCCCTCGAAAGCCACAAGAAGGGAATGCTGGGCTTCTGCCAGGACCTGATCCGCATCGCCACCGAAAATCCCCCCGGCAATCACTACCGCGAATGCATCGGCCGGATCCGCTTCGAGATGGATCGACTCGGATTGCGCCATGAGGTGGTGGAGACTCCCGGATACGGGGATTTGCCGCGCTTCAGCCTCCTGGGGTTCCAAGGAGAAGGTGAGCGGGTCTTGTATTTCCATGGACACTACGACGTCGTTCCCGCGCAGCGGCGCGAGCTGTTCAGCCCGCGCGTGCAGGAGGGGCGTCTGTACGGGCGCGGCGCGACCGACATGAAAGCCGGTCTGGCGGTCATGATCTATGCCGCCTACCTGCTCAAGGAGACCGGAACTCCTCTCAAGGGGCGCGTCGGGCTGTGCCTGGTGGGAGACGAGGAGACCGGAGGCCGGGGCGGCTCCGAGTATCTCGATCGCGCCGGCTTGCTGGGAAGAAACGGCCTGGCGATGCTGACTCCCGAGCCCACCAGCGGCGCCGTCTGGAACGCCAGCCGCGGCGCCGTCACGCTGCAGATCACCGTGAGGGGGCGCTCGGCGCACGTCGGGCTGCAGCACCAGGGGATCAACGCCTTCGAAGGGATGCTGCAGGTGGCGGCGGCGCTGCAGGTCCTCAAATCCGAGGTGGAGGATCGCCGCACCGCCTACCGCATCGGGCCGGAAGCGGCGGCGCGCTCGATTCTGATGCTTGGAGGGCGCGTCGAGGGGGGCACGAACTTCAACGCCGTTCCCGAGTCGTGCCGCTTCACGGTGGAGCGACGCTTCAACCCGGAGGAGAGCCTGGATGACGAGAAGGCCAGGCTCCTGACCCTCCTCGAAGAGTGCCGGTCGCGCGGCATCGATCTCCAGGTCGAGGTCCTGCAGGAAGGCGAAGCCAGCGGGGTTGCGGAGGATCATCCCGTGGCGCGCCGGCTTGCTGG
>DASTZC010000094.1 GCA_035764505.1 Candidatus Polarisedimenticolia bacterium | reverse complement strand
TGCTCGAGCATGGCGCCGATCTGCGCGCGGTCCAGATGATGCTCGGACACGCCGACATCTCGACCACCCAAATCTACACGCACGTCAACCGCGAGCGGCTGCGACGCATCTACCACGACTATCATCCCCGGGCCTGAGGGAGGGCGACACGTTGCCGCGTGAGGACGAGAACGTCGAGCACCCTATCCAGGAGCTGGAGAAGCGCATCGAGGACCTGACCGGGATCCCCGGCGGCGAGGACCGCTCGGCGGAGCGCGACCGGCTGCGCCGCGAGCTGCAGGACCTGCGCGGGGAAATCTACTCCAGCCTCACCGCCTGGCAGAAGGCGCAGGTGGCGCGCAACGCCAAGCGCCCTTACACCCTCGACTACATCCAGATGCTGTTCGCCAATTTCATCGAGCTGCACGGCGACCGGAAGTTCGCCGACGACCCCGCCATCGTCGGGGGCTTCGCCACTTACCAGGGAATGCCGGTGGCGCTGGTCGGGCATCAGAAGGGGCGGGACATCAAGGAGAAGATCCGGCGCAACTTCGGCATGCCCAGCCCCGACGGCTACCGCAAGGCGCTGCGCATCATGAAGATGGCCGAGAAGTTCGGCCGGCCGCTGTTCAGCTTCATCGACACGCCCGGCGCCTACCCGGGGCGCGGCGCCGAGGAGCGCGGACAGGCCGAGGCGATCGCCATCAACCTGCGCGAGATGGCGCGGCTGTCGGTCCCGGTGATCGTCACGGTGACGGGGGAAGGAGGAAGCGGCGGGGCGCTGGCGATCGGCGTGGGCGACCGGGTGAACATGCTCGAGCACTCGATCTACTCGGTCATCAGCCCCGAAGGGTGCGCCGCCATCCTGTGGAGCGATGCCGCCAAAGCGCCCGAGGCGGCCCGCGCCATGCGCATCACCGCCGGCGACCTCAAGGAGCTGGGGATCGTGGACGAGATCGTCCCCGAGCCGGTGGGCGGGGCGCATGCCGATCCGCAGCGCGCTGCCGAGCTGCTCGACTCCGTGCTCTCCAGCCAGCTCGAGGAGCTGGTGCGCCTCGACCCGGCGAGCCGGCGCGAGGCGCGCTACGAGAAGTTCCGCAAGCTCGGCCGGTTCGGGCAGTCGAAGTTCCTCTGAGCCCGAAGCGCAGGCGCGGCGCTCACTCCCGCGCCTTCGCCTCCCGCCATAGCTCGTCCCAGCGCTGCAGCGACAGCGACTCGGCGGTCTCGCCGGCATCCGCCATCATCCGCTCCATGTCGCGGAAGCGGCGCTGGAAGCGATCGTTGCTCCCCTGCAGCGCCGCTTCGGGATCCAGCCCTTCCTTGCGGGCGACATTCACCAGGCTGAAGAGAAGATCCCCCAGCTCGCGGGACGCGGCCTCGCGGTCGCCCGCGGTGCGCGCGCTCTCCCATTCGCCGATTTCCTCGCGCACCTTGTCGAAGACCTCCGCGGTGGTCGGCCATTCGAACCCGGCGTGCGCCGCTTTCTGCGACAGCCGCAGCGCGCGCAGCAGGCCCGGCAGGCTGCGGGGGACCCCCTTGAGACGCGAGGGATCGGCCGACGCGCGCCGCTCGCGCTCCTTGAGCTCCTCCCACTGCACGGCGACCTCGGAGGCGGTGTCGAGCCGATCCTCGCCGAAGACGTGCGGATGGCGGCGGATGAGCTTGTCGGCAATCGCCGCCGCCACCGATTCGAAGTCGAACCAGCCCAGCTCCTCGGCGATGCGGGCCTGGAAGACGATCTGGAACAGCAAATCCCCCAGCTCCTCGCGCAGTGCCTCCCTCTCATCGCCCTGCATCGCCTCGAGGACCTCGTGCGCCTCCTCGAGAAGAAAGGTGCGCAGCGTCTCGAGGGTCTGCTCGCGATCCCACGGGCAGCCCTGCGGCCCGCGCAGCCTCGCCATGATCTGCAGCAAGGAATCGATCGATGAGGCCACGTCGTTCTCCTTGGTATCGGAAGGCTGGGAGTCTATCCAAGCCCGTTGGAGCGGGCAAGAGAGGATTTGAATTGGGCTTTGAGAGGGTGCTAACATCCACGCCCTTGCGAGGAGGCGGACGAGGCGCGCATCGCCGCGCGAGCTGCGGGAAATGACATGTCGGAAGATCAGAAGCGAAACACGGACGAAATCAAAGTCACCGACCGCCGGAGCTTCACCCAGGCGGGGGAGCGGCGGGCTCCCGACCAGCCCAAGACGGAGGCGAAGCGGGAAAAGCCCGCTCCTGCCGCGAGGAGCGAGGACGCCGCCACGGCCTCCGATCCGCACGCCATCGGCTTCGAGAACTTCATTCGCTACCTGGCGCAGGTGGCGCTGCACCAGATGGCGGGAGAGCGGAACCCGGCGACCGGAGTCGTCGAGGTGAGCCTCGAAGAGGCGCGCCAGACGATCGAGATCCTGGGCATGCTCAAGGAAAAGACGAAAGGGAACCTCAGCGGCGAGGAGCAGCGCACGCTCGAGGATCTCCTGTATCACCTGAAGGTCGAATTCTCCCGAAGGGCCGCCGCTCCGCGGCGGTGAGTCTCCTCGAAAGCTCTTCCGAAAAGGAGCGGGGCCGCTGGACGAAAAACCCCAGCCCGAGAACTCCTTCCCGCTGCTCCGGACGGTTAGCGCCGCCGCCGGCGCGCTTCTGCTCGTGCTGTTCGCCGGCGCGTTCCCTTCCCACGCCCGGGACGCGCAGGCTCCCGAGGTAATCCGTCTTCCCGCCGGCGGAGAGCCGGCTCCGGAACAGCGCCCCGCGCGGTCCGTTTCCGCCGCGGCGGCCGGAGTGCAGGAGTCTCTCGCCGATTTGTGGCTGCGCCGCAAGGCGCTGCTCGAGAAGAACGATCTGGCGGCCGCGCGACGCCAGGTGGACCTGATGCGCGACATCCTGCGCCGCGAGGGAAGCCCGATCGCCTCCGACATGGCGGGCGCCTTCCTGGCGGAAGGGAACCGGGCGCTTTCAGCGCGCAACCGGACGCGGGCGCTGGAGAGCTTTCACCTCGCCTCGGAGTTCTCCCCCGACGATCCGGGGGCCTATTTCGGAGTGGCGCGGACGCTGTGGAGCCAGGAGCGCGATTTCCTGGGAGCGGCCGGCGCCCTCCTGCAAGGTCTGCGCGCGTCGCTGCGGCAGCCTCCGGCGCGGGCGGCGCTGCTGGGCAATCTGGTCATGGCGCTCCTGCTGGGGAGCGTGGCGGCGGCCTGCCTGTGGATTCTCCTGGGTACCCTGCGGACGATCCGCCTCGGCCATCACGATTTCTACGAGGTGGGCCTGAAGCGTCTGTCGGCCCCCGCGGCCCGGGCGGCTGCCTGGGCCATCTGCCTGCTGCCGGTGTTTCTGTGGCTGTCCGGCTGGTGGCTCCTCGCCTACCTTCTAATCCTGGCGCTGCCTTACTTGACCCGGCGGGAGCGTGTGCTCAGCTTCGTCGCTTCCCTCTGCCTGCTGGTGGCGCTGCCGGTCCTGTTCTGGGTGGACCGCGAGACGGCCGGCGCCACGAATCCCCCCGGGAGAATCCTGCTCGAGTCGGCCGGCTCGGCGAACCCGGATCGCGCCGACTATCTCGAGAAGCTGGCGGCACAGGAGCCCGGGGTGAGCCTCTATCACTTCCTCCTGGCCCAGGCCTACCACGCGAGCGGCTCGGCGGAGGCGGCGCTGCAGGAATACCGGCAGGTGCAGCACATGGAACCCGGCAACGCCCGGGCCTGGATCAACTCGGGGAACCTGTTCTACTCGCGTGATCAGTTCGCGCAGGCGGTCGACGAGTACCGGCACGCCACCCAGGCCGATTCCGAATCGGCAATCGCTTATTACAACCTGTCGCTGGCGCTGCAGGGGGCGCTGCGCCTGGAGGAGGCGGACCAGGCCTTCAAGCGAGCGCGGGAGCTGGACAATGCCCTGATCACCTCGACGCTCGCCTCCGGATCGGAGGACGGAGGACGTCAGCCGGTGGAAGCCGGCTACTCGGCGGCGGAAGTCCAGGAGATGCAGAAGAAGATAGCGCCCCACCGGCCGGCCACACGGTCCTGGATCCGGCCCTGGATCTCGCCGATGGCGCTGGCGGGGGCCCTCGGGATTCTGGGTTGCCTGGCGCTGCCGGTTCTGGGCCGGTCGTGGGGGCTGGGCCGGGCGCAGCGTTGCCGCCGCTGCGGCGAGCCCTTCTGCCGGAAATGCCAGGTGGGGATGCGGCGCGAAGATGGAATGTGCACCGCCTGCCGGCACCTGTACGTCCTGAAGGATCCGATCGCGCCCGACGCGCGCGGCCGGCGAGAGCGCAAGGTCGCGGCGCACGAGCGCTGGGAATGGATCTCACGGCGGCTGGTGTCGCTGGTATTGCCGGGGGCGGGGCAGATCCATGGCGGGCGCACCTTCTGGGGGGCGGCGTTGCTCTGGCTGGCCTGCATCGGTGGCGCTTCGCTGCTGCTGGCGGGGCGGACGCTGGCCTATCCGGGGATCCCGGTCATGGACGCCACCCTCGCGGTGCGCCTCCTGGCGGTCGCGATGATAGGAATGGCCTGGCTTTTGGCGAACAGTCTGGCTTTCGAGAAGAGGAGCTGAGACGGCATGGCGCTGCAGGGAACGCTCAAGGACTTCAGCCTGGCCGACATCCTCCAGCTCATCGGGATGCAGAAGAAAACGGGTGTGCTGACGCTCAAGGGCAGGGATGAAACCGTGACCGTCTCCTTCCTGGACGGCAGCGTGGTGGCCGCTGATTCGTTGCCAAAGCGGCTGGAGGACCGGCTGGGAACGGTCCTGGTCAAATCGCGCCAGATCACCCAGCAGCAGCTGCAGGATGCCTTGAAGGTCCAGAAGCAGACGATGAAGCGGCTGGGCAGCATCCTGGTGGAGCAGAGGGCGGTGAGCCAGCAGGCAATCCGCGAGGCGCTGCGAATCCAGGTGACGCAGTCGATATACCGGCTGTTCCGCTGGCGGGACGGGGCCTACCACTTCGCTCAGGATCAGAAGCTCGACTACGACCACGAGAACGTAGAGCCGCTCAGCGCCGAGAGCATTCTGATGGAAGGGGCGCGGATCCTGGACGAGTGGCCGATGATCGAGGAGCGCATCGGTCCGTTCACCGGGATCTACCGCAGGACGGGAGCCGCTGAGAAGGCGCTCGCGGGCACCGATCGCTCCGGACCGGTTCTCACCGGCGAGGACAAGATCGTCCTGCACGAAGTGGATGGCATCCGATCGGTCCAGGACCTCGTGGAGAGCACGCCGTACAGCGAGTTCGACACCAGCAGGGTCCTGTACGAGCTCATCGGCCGGCACATGATCGAGCGCGTGCCGGCGCCTGTATCCGGACCCGCAGCGCCGGCAAAAGCTGCCGTCAAGCCGGCACCCGCGGCTGCGCCGGTGACGGTGCCCGCTGCGGCGCCGGCGGGGGTGGAGCGCGCGGCGTCGAGGGAGAAGCGCTCGGCTCTCACGCTGGTCGTGTTGCTGCTCGCCGCCGGCTCGATCGCCACGGCGGTGCACAACCCGCTCAACGGGCTGGCGGTTTTGCAGCTGGGCGACCCGGTGTCGGCCAGCCTCCTGCGGCAGGCGAGCCTGAGCCGGATGGAGCGGATTCGCTACGCGCTGCAGGTCTACTTTCTCCAGAACAAGGGATTCCCGAAAGACCTCAATTATCTCGTCCTGGGAGGACTCTTGCGCTCCGCCGATCTCAAGGATCCCTGGGGATCGGAGTATCTGTACCGACCCTTGGCCGGGGGATTCGAGCTCCAGGGCAAGGACCGGGCGGGGGTCGCGGATCCGACGCTTTCGTTGCGATCGACGACGTCGATGCACTGATATATTTTCTAAATGTAAGACAATAAAAGTTTTATTGTTATTGTTGATACTTGACAATGTTACGCTCAACTCCTATAATGCCGATGCACTCAGCATCCCGATGCATCCGGAAACGGCATAAGGAGGAGAAGGAATGAGCAAGATCATCGGCATCGATCTCGGCACCACGAACTCGGTGGTCGCCGTCATGGAAGGCGGAAAGCCGGTCGTCATATCCAACGCGGAAGGCACCCGCACCACGCCTTCGGTGGTGGCCTTCACCGACAAAGGCGAGCGTCTGGTGGGTCAGGTCGCCAAGCGCCAGGCCGTGACCAATCCGGAGAACACCATCTTCTCGATCAAGCGCTTCATGGGAAGGCGCTACGACGAAGTGAGCGAGGAGATGAAGATGGTCCCCTACAAGGTCGTGGGCGGAGAGAACGGCGATGCTCGGGTGGAGGTGCGCGGCAAGCAGTATTCGCCCCCCGAGATCTCGGCGGCCATCCTGCAGAAGATGAAGCAGTCGGCGGAAGACTACCTGGGCGAGAAGGTGACGCGCGCCGTGATCACCGTCCCGGCCTACTTCAACGACGCGCAGCGCCAGGCGACCAAGGATGCCGGGAAGATTGCCGGGCTCACGGTCGAGCGCATCGTCAACGAGCCCACCGCCGCCGCACTGGCCTACGGGCTGGACAAGAAGAAGAACGAGATCATCGCCGTCTACGATTTCGGGGGAGGCACCTTCGACATCTCGATCCTGGAGGTGGGCGAGGGCGTCGTGGAGGTGAAGTCGACCAACGGCGACACGCACCTGGGCGGCGACAACATCGACCAGCGCATCATCGATTGGATCGTCGCCGAGTTCAAGAAGGAGCAGGGAATCGATCTCTCCAAGGACCGGATGGCCCTGCAGCGCCTGAAGGAGGCGGCGGAGAAGGCGAAGATGGAGCTCTCCTCCACCGGAGAGACGGAGATCAACCTCCCCTTCGTGACGGCGGACGCCACCGGACCAAAGCATCTCCTCTTGAAGCTGGGCCGCTCCAAGTTCGAGCAGCTCGCGGCGGATCTCTTCGAGCGCTCGCTGCCGCCGTGCCGCCGCGCGCTGGAAGACGCCGGACTGAAGCCCGAGAACATCGACGAGGTGGTGCTGGTCGGCGGGAGCACCCGGATTCCCAAGATCCAGGAGATGGTCAAGACCTTCTTCAAGAAGACCGAACTCAACAAGGAGGTCAATCCCGACGAGGTGGTCGCCATCGGGGCCGCGGTGCAGGCGGGCGTGCTGGGCGGGGACGTGAAAGACCTGCTGCTTCTCGACGTGACACCGCTGTCGCTGGGCATCGAGACCCTGGGCGGAGTCTCCACCAAGCTGATCGAGCGCAACACGACCATCCCGACGCGCAAGAGCGAGATCTTCTCCACCGCCGCCGACAGCCAGACGAGCGTCGAGGTGCACGTCCTGCAGGGGGAGCGCGAAATGGCGCGGGACAACCGCACCCTCGGCCGCTTCCATCTGGTCGGCATCCCGCCGGCACCGCGCGGCGTGCCGCAGATCGAGGTGACCTTCGACATCGACGCCAACGGCATCGTGAACGTGTCGGCCAAGGATCTCGGCACCGGCCGCGAGCAGAAGATCACCATCACCCACAGCAGCGGCCTGGCGAAGAGCGAGATTGACTCGATGGTGAACGAGGCGGCCTCGCACGCCGACGAGGACCGCAAGAAGAAGGAAGAGGTCGAGGCGCGCAACAAGGCCGACAACCTGGTCTACAGCACCGAGAAGCTCCTTGATGAGAACAAAGAGAAGATTCCCGCCGACGAGGCCACGCGCATCCGCGCCGCGGTGGACGAGGTGAAGAAGGCGATTGCGGAAGGGGCCGTCGACCGGATCCAGAAGACCACCGAGGACCTCATGAAGGCGTCGCACCGGATGGCGGAGCTGATGTACCAGCAGGCCGCCTCGGCGCGGGGCAGCGAGGCTCCGGGAGGCCAGCCGAATGCGGCCCCAGGCGGGACCGGCGAGCCGGCCCGCGAAGGTGAGGATGTCATCGACGCGGAGTACGTGGACGTGGACGAGGGAAAGAAGTAAGCCGGCGCACGCCGGGGAGGCAGGCATGACCGTCGTTCAGTGGGACCCGCTTCAGGAGTTGCTGGCCCTGAAAGACCGCATGAACAAGATCATCGAGAACGCCATGTCGCGCTCGCGCTACGGGGGCGCGGCGGACGCCGGGACCTGGGCCCCCGCCGTGGACATCTACGAGACCCCCGAGTTCGTGGTGGTGTCGGCCGAGCTGCCGGGACTGTCCGCCTCGGAGATCGACATCAAGCTGGTCGACAACACGCTGACCCTGAAGGGAGAGCGAAAGCTCGAGAAGGGGATCCAGCAGGAGAACTACCACCGCATCGAGCGCTCCTACGGCGTCTTCCAGCGCTCCTTCCCGCTGCCGCCCGGCGTCAAGGCCTCCGAGGCGCTGGCCGAGTACAAGCTCGGGATCCTGCACATCCGCATTCCCAAATCGCGCGAAGCAGGAGAGAGCGCGGTGCGCATCAAGATCCGCTGACGGGCCGCATCTCCTGAGGCGGGAAGAAGGCCTATTGGACTATTACAAGGTGCTCGGAGTAGGCCGCAAGGCCTCCGCCGCCGAGATCAAGAAGGCCTTCAAGCGCCTGGCGCGCAAGTGCCATCCCGATCTCAACCCCGGAAACCGGACGGCGGAAGAGCAGTTCAAGCGCATCACCGAGGCCTACGAGGTCCTCTCGGATTCCGAGAAGCGTCGGCGCTACGACCAGACCGGCTCGGCTTCCGGGCCCGCCGCACCGCCTCCGCCGGGAGACTTCGGGAGAGGGCCCAGAGATTTCGGGCGTGGACCTGGTCCCGCGGGATTCGATTTCGACGCCGGAGCCTTCGGCGGTGGCGGCGGCTTCTCCGACATCTTCGAAGAGCTGTTCCGGCAATCGCGCACCCAGCAGCGCGGCCCGTCGCCTGGAGAAGACCGGGTCACCACCTTCCGCATCGGCTTCTTCGACGCCCTCAAAGGCCTGGAAACCTCCCTCGAGCTCGAGCGCGAGGCTCCGTGCGATCAGTGCGGCGGCAGCGGGCATGTCCGCTCCGCCCGGCCGCGCGTCTGTCCCGATTGCGAGGGCACGGGAAAGATACAGCGCCGCGGCGGACGCATCCGCTTCACCTCCGAGTGCCCGACCTGCGGCGGGACCGGGAAGCTGCAGGAAGAGCCGTGCAGCCGCTGTGCGGGGACGGGCAAAACGTCGCGGCGGGAGCGCGTCCGCGTGCAGATTCCCGCCGGTGTGGACACAGGATCGCGCGTGCGCCTGGCCGGCAAGGGAGCGGCGGGAAGCCAGGGCGGACCTCCCGGCGATCTCTACATCCAGATCCAGGTCGAGCCCCATCCTTACTTCTCACGCGCCGGCGATCAGATTCTCATCACGGTGCCGGTCACCTTCTCCGAGGCCGGCCTGGGCGCCAAAGTCGAGGTGCCCACGATCGACGGTCCGGCGCTCATCAGGATTCCGCCCGGCACCCAGAGCGGCCAGAAGCTGCGGCTGAAAGGAAAGGGGGCGCCCTCGCTCAAAGGCCCCGGTCGCGGCGATCAGATCGTCGAGGTCAAGGTGGTCACGCCGCAGGTGCGTGACGAGAAGACGCGCGCGCTGCTGCGCGAGCTGGGGCCGCTCGAAGGTCAGGATTTGCGCGTCCATCTGAAGGCCCATTCGTAGTAACATACGCCGCCCCGGGCGGCATGTCCCGCGAGCCGATCGATGAAGAAAAAGGAAATCCGGGAAGCCTATTACATGATCAGCGTCGTCTCGCGACGCTTCGACGTCCATCCACAGACCCTCCGGTTGTACGAGCGCGAAGGCCTGCTCAAGCCCTCGCGCACCGACGGGAACACGCGGCTCTACTCGGACGAAGACCTGGAGCGCCTGGCCCGCATCCTCCGTCTGACCCGCGAGCTTGGGGTGAACCTCGCCGGCGTCGAGGTGATCCTCAAGATGCAGGAGGCGATGGACAGCATGGAGAAGGATTTCAACCGCCTGCTGGCCTCCCTGCGCGACGAGCTGGCCAAGCGCCGCGAAGAAGCCTCACAGCGATCCCCGCATGCCCTGATGAAGTCGCCGCCCTCGAGAGTGGTCCCGCTCAAGAAGGGGTGAGATGGAAGAGGAAAACGTCATCCGGAAGCGGGTCTCATCGGAGACCCTGAAGAAATATCTCCAGGAGATCTCGAAGCTGGAGAGGATCACGCCGGACGAGGAGAAGGTCCTCGGAAGTCTCATCCAGGAGAAGGGGGATAAGGAAGCGCTGCAGAAGCTGGTCGAGGCGAACCTGAGGTTCGTGGTCAGCTTCGCCAAGAAGTACCGGGGCTGCGGACTGTCGTTCCTGGATCTCATCAACGAGGGGAACATCGGTCTGATCGAGGCCGCCAAGCGCTTCAACCCGACGAAGAACGTCAAATTCATCACTTACGCCGTCTGGTGGGTGCGTCAGGCGATCGTCCACGCCCTGTCGGACCACAGCGGTGCCTTCCGGCTACCCCAGAAGCAAGCCAACCTCCTCTACCGCATCGGCAAGACGATCTCCCAGCTCACGCTCGAGCTGGAGCGCTCCCCGACCGCCGAGGAGATCGCCCGCAAGCTGGAGATCCAGGTGGAGGAGGTGACCAACCTCCTGCAGGTCTCCGACGAGAATGTGTCGCTGTCGACGGTCATCGACGAGGAGCACGACTTCCATCTCTCCGACAAGCTCGAGCAGGACCAGATCCCTTCCGCGGACGAGGAGCTGCTGCGCGATTCGCTGAAGACCCATCTGGCGGCGTGCCTGGACGAGCTCGACCCGAAGGAGGAGAAGGTGCTGCGGCTGCGGTTCGGGCTGGGCGAGGAGGAGCCGAAGACCCTCAAGGAGATCGGCGAGATGATGGGCCTGTCGCGGGAGCGCATCCGCCAGATCGAGGCCCAGGCGCTGGAGAAGCTGAACCGCTCGCAGAAGTGCCAGCAGCTGCGCGGCTACCTGAACTGAGGTTCGCATGGAATCGCCGTCGCCGCGCTGTCCGATCTGCCTCGACGAGGGGTTCCGGGTCGAGGAGGGGATCGGCGGCGCCTCCCGCGCCGTTCCATGCGAGTGCGCCCGCAGCCGCGGCCCCGGCAGCCTCATCGAGTCGGCGCGCATCCCACCCCGCTTTGAGCGCTGCAGCTTCGAGAGCTACCATGCCTTCTCACACCGGCAGCGGCTGGCGAAGCAGGAAATCGAGCGCTTCGCCCGCGAGTACCCGGTGCAGGAATACGGGATGCTCCTGATGGGTCCGCCGGGAGTTGGGAAGACGCACCTCGCCGTGGCGCTCATGAACCACCTGATCCACGAGAAGGGGGTCGGCTGTCTGTTCATCGATTTCCAGGACCTGCTCAAGGAAATCCAGAATAGCTACAACGCCGCCTCCGACCTGACCGAGATGGCGCTGCTCCAGCCGGTGTTCAGCTGCGAGGTCCTGGTACTGGACGATCTCGGCGCGCGCAAGCCCTCCGCCTGGGTCGCCGATACTCTCTCACACGTGATCAACACACGTTACAACCAGATGCGGACCACCATCCTGACCACTAATTACCAGGACGATCCTCCCGGGAAGGAAGAGGCCACGTTGTCGGAGAAAATCTCCGACCGGATGCGCTCGCGGCTTCACGAGATGTGCCGGACGATCGAGATCACCGGCGACGATTACCGTAAGAAAGTGCACAAGTCCCGCACGGATTTCTTCTCGCAGCGCTGACCTCCGACCCAGCCGCTGAAATTGGGTTGGCCTCGGGCTTGCATCCCCAAATTGCGTCTGCTAAGATGTGCACCTGCTTTAGCTTAGCGCGTCCATAAGGCGCTGAGGAGGTGAAGGGTGGCACGAGAAGCATGGGTTCTGGCGGGTGCTCGGACCCCCATGGCCGAGTACAACGGGCGCTTCAGGAGCCTCACCGAGGTACAGCTCGGGGCCCTCGCCGCCAAAAGCGCCATCGAGAGGTCGCACGTCCCCCTCGACAAGTTCAATCACGCCGTCATCGGCAACGCGCAGCAGACCAGCGGCAACGCGGTTTATGGAGCGCGCCATGTGGCGCTCAAGGCGGGCCTCCCCATCGAAGTGCCTGCCCTGACGATCAACCGCCTGTGCGGCTCCGGCATCCAGTCGGTGATTACCGCGACCCAGCTCATCCGCCTGGAGGAGGCCGACGTGGTCCTGGCGGGCGGCATGGAGAACATGAGCCAGGCCCCGCACGTGATCCGCGGCGCCCGCACCGGCTTCCGTCTGGGGGAAGGAAAGCTCGAGGATTCCCTCATGGTGGCCCTGATGGATTCGCACTGCGGGCTGTACATGGCGCAGACGGCCGAGAAGATTGCCCGCGAGCGCGACATCTCGCGCCGCGACCAGGATGCCTTCGCGCTGCTGAGCCAGCAGCGCGCCAAAGCCGCGAAGGAGGCGGGACGGTTTGCGGATGAGATCGTTCCGGTGACGGTGACCGAGGGGCGCAAGGAATTCGTCGTGAGCGAGGACGACCATGCGCGGCCCGAGACGACGCTGGAAGGGCTCTCGAAGCTCTCACCTTCCTTCGGCAAGGACGGCACCGTCACGGCGGGCAACGCCTCCGGGATCGTGGACGGCGGCGCCGCGGTGGTGGTGGCGGCAAGCAAGGATCCGCTCCGCAAGCCTCTCGGCCGGGTGATCGCCTGGGGAATCACGGGCGTCGAGCCGAGCATCATGGGCATCGGCCCGGTGCCGGCGACGCGTCTGGCGCTGAAGTCCGCGGGGCTGTCGCTCAAGGAGATCGACCTGGTCGAGGTCAACGAGGCCTTCGCGGCGCAGTACCTCGCCGTGGAGAAGGACCTGGGTCTGGATCGGGAGCGTGTCAACGTGAACGGCGGGGCCATCGCCCTGGGGCATCCCCTTGGGGCCACCGGCACGCGGCTGATCCTGACGCTGCTGCTGGAGCTGGGCCGCCGCGGCGGCCGTTTCGGGCTGGCGACGGCCTGCATCGGCGGCGGGCAGGGGATTGCCATCATCGTGGAGTCGGCCGGCCGGAGCTGAGGCCGGCGCGCTTTCCGTGGTCCGATGCGGGACCGCGAGGGGAGATCATGACGATTCGCAGCGTCGGAGTGGTGGGATCGGGGCTCATGGGATCGGGGATCGCGCAGATTTCCGCGCAGGCAGGCTATTCGACCGTCGTCCTGGAGGTTTCCAAGGATCTCCTCGACAAGGGGATGAAGCGGCTGGACGGCTTCCTGCGCGGCGGCGTCGAGAAGGGGAAGATGACGGCGGAAGAGAAGGACCGGATCATGGCGCGTCTCAAGGGCACCACGGAGATCCGCGATCTCGAAGGCTGCGATCTGGTCATCGAGGCGATCACCGAGAACCTCGAGGCGAAGCGCGAGCTGTTCGCCCGGGCCGACAAGGTCTGCTCTCCCCGCACCGTCTTCGCGACCAACACCTCCTCGCTCTGCGTCACCGAGATGATGACCGCCACCGCGCGCCCCGGCCGCTTCGTCGGCCTGCACTTCTTCAACCCGGTCCCTCTGATGAGGCTGGTGGAGGTGATCCGGACCATCGTCACCGAGCCGGAGGCGGAGGAGGTGGCGCTGGAGTTCGTGCGGGCCGCCGGCAAGGTCCCGATCCGGACCTCGGATCGCACCGGCTTCATCGTGAACCGCCTGCTGGTCCCTTACATTCTCGACGCCATCCGCGCCCTGGAGAGCGGCGTGGGGAGCATCGAGGAGATCGACGCCGGCATGAAGCTGGGATGCGGCCATCCCATGGGTCCGTTCACCCTGCTCGACTTCGTCGGGCTGGACACCACCTACTACATCGCCGGCATCATGTTCGACGAGTTCAAGGAGCCCCGCTTCGCCGCGCCGCCGCTGCTGAAGAGGATGGTGCTGGCAGGGATGCACGGGCGCAAGACGGGCAAGGGTTTCTACGATTATTCGCAGGATCCCCCGGTGCCCAACCAGCGGCTCACGTCCTGAGATCGCCCGCGCGGCGAGGAAGAACCCATGACTTACAAGAACCTCATCGTGGAGAGCAAGGATCGGATCGGCCGGGTGACCGTCAACCGTCCGGAGAAGCTCAACGCCTTGAACCGCGAGACGCTCGGAGAGCTGGAAGCGGCCTTCGAGGAGTTTGCGGCCAATCCCGAGGTAGGCGCGGTCATCCTCACGGGATCGGGCGGCAAGGCCTTCATCGCCGGCGCCGACATCGGCGAGCTGGCGCGGCTCACCCCGGTGGAGGGGCGTGACTATGCCCGCTACGGCCAGCGGCTGTTCGCCCGTATTGAGACGCTGGGCAAGCCCGTCCTGGCGGCGGTGAACGGCTATGCGCTGGGGGGTGGCTGCGAGATCGCCCTGGCCTGCACCCTGCGCTTCGCCGCCGCGACCGCCCGCTTCGGGCAGCCCGAGGTCAACCTCGGAATCATCCCGGGATATGGCGGCACCCAGCGGCTCGCGCGCCTGGTGGGGCGCGGCAAGGCGCAGGAGCTGATCCTCACGGGTGAGATGATCGACGCGGCGGAGGCGCTGCGCATCGGGCTGGTCAACCAGGTGTGGGATCCGGCGGAGCTCCTGGCCAAAACCGAGGGAGTGGCATCCGCCATCCTCTCGAAGGGACCCCTGGCGGTGCGCTATGCGCTGGAGGCTGTGGCGCGCGGCCTGGAGATGCCGCTGCGGGACGGATTGGACTACGAGGCGACGCTGTTCTCGGTCCTGTGCGCCTCCGAAGACATGAAGGAAGGGACCCAGGCCTTCCTGGAGAAGCGGAAAGCGAGATTCCAGGGGCGCTAAGCCTCCGCCCGGCCTGGAAAAAACAAAAGGGAGTTCCTATATTTCCCTCGAGCGCGGAAGGAGCAGGAGGCATGTCCGCATCCGGGACCGACCGGGTGAATTTCAGGCCCCTCAGACTCATCACCGCTCTTCGCGTCGTGATCGTGGCGCTCCTGCTCGCCTTCGGCATCGTCCTTTTTCTCAGCTTCGGAAAGAAAGAGGAGGGAGCCGTCCGGATCGCGCTGTCGCGTCCGCCGGAGGTCTCGGCCGAGCAGGTCGTGGACCTCTCCGAGAATTTCGATATCACCGGCACCAAGGGAGCGCGCGACGCCTTCCGCCTGAAGGCCGATCAGGTGACCGGGTTCGTGGGCGACAAGAAGCTCCTGCGGGGGGTGCACCTCGAGGTCTACGGCGAGGACGGCGAGCGCCTGGCGCTGAGCGGGGAGACGGGGCAGTTTGACATGGCCGACAAGCGGGCACACCTCTCGGGGTCGGTGAAGCTGGAGGGCAAGAACGGCTTCAAGCTGAGCACTCCGAGCCTCTATTTCGACGGAGACCGCGACGCCATCTTCACTCCCGACGAGATTGCCTTCGAGACCGACTCGCTGACCGGGACGGGCCGCGGCCTGAACTACCTGACGCGCGTCCGATCGCTCAAGATCCCCGCCGAGGTCCACGTCACGGTGAGCCCGCAAGAGCCGGGCGCCGAGCCGGCCACGATTACGAGCTCCGACATGACCCTGTCGCTCAACGACAGCGAAGCGATCTTCAACGAGTCGGTCCGGCTGGTCCGTGGGTCGGAATCGTTCCTGGGAAACTACCTGAAGCTCAACTTCAGCTCCGATCACAAGCGCCTCGTGGCGCTGAAAGCGTACGGCAACGTCAACGCCACGATCCTCTCCGGCAATCCACCGGTCCCGGCCACCCTCGAAGCCGACAGCCTGCTCGCCTCCTTCCTGGACAGCGGCCGGTTGAACCGGGTGGAGGCGCTTGGCAACTGCCGGGTGGACGCCTCCGGGATCCGCGGCACCTCCGAGACGATGGTGGCCGACGCGCCGCAGGATCGGGTCTCGCTGCGCGGCGATCCGGTGGTGTCGGATGCCCGCTCGCGCATCGCGGCGCAGGAGATCGACCTGTCGCCGGGCAGCCACGAGCTGGAGGCGCGCGGCGACGTGAAAACCTCGATGAAGGGGCGCGAGCCGGGCTCACGCGACACGCCCTCGTATTTCAGCGCGCGCGAGCCGATTTTCTTCCAGGCCCATCGCCTGACCCTCGAGGAGGGAGGCGATCTGGCGCGCTATGCCGGCAGCGTGCGCGGCTGGCAGGGGGACGACTCGCTGCAGGCCGAGGAGGTCATCCTGAGGTTCGGCGATCACCGCATGAAGGCCTATCGCAACGTCCTGTGCCGCTTCGTCGGCAACGATGCGGCGGCAGGCCCGGGAACGGCCGCCCCGAGCCCCACGCTGATTGTCGCTTCCGCCATGGAATACGGCGAAGCGGAAGGGGTGATCCATTTCCGGGACAGCGTCAAGATGACGCGCGCCGAATCGACCGTGACCTCCGAGCGCATGCACGTGACGTTGAACGATCCCTCCGAAGGGCGCCGCAAGGTGACGCGCATCCTCTCGGAAGGCGACGTTCATTTCACGCATCTCGCGAACACCGGAACTTCCGATCGCCTCGTCTACTTCCCGGACCAGGACATGGCGGAGATGCAGACCGACGCGGGGCTGGCGGAGGTCGTGGACCGGGCGTCGGGACGCACGCTCAAGGGAAAGACGCTGCAGTTCGATTTGAAAGGAAACCGCGTGCTCACCGAGCGCTCGGACGGGGGACGCACCTGGATCACGCTGGATCCGAAGAAAAAGGACACTCCCGGGCTTGAGTCGAAAATTGGACGTTGAAGGTCTGAGCAAATCCTACAAGGGACGGCAGGTCGTCCGCGACGTGTCGCTCTCGATCGAGGGGGGTGAGGTGGTCGGACTGCTGGGACCCAACGGGGCGGGCAAGACGACAACGTTCTACTGCATCCTTGGCCTGGTCCGCCCGGACCGGGGGCGCATCCTGCTCGGGGGGCATGATATCACCCGGCTGCCGATGTACCTGAGGGCGCGCGAGGGGATCAGCTATCTGCCGCAGGAGGCCTCGATCTTCCGCAAGATGACGGTGGAGGAGAACCTCCTGGCGATCCTGGAAACCCTCGATCTGAACGCCTCCGAGATCCGCGATCGGGCGCGCGCCATCCTGGAGGAGCTCAAGATCGCCCACCTGGCCCGCTCTCCGGCCTACGCGCTCTCCGGCGGCGAGCGCCGGCGCGCGGAGATCGCCCGGGCCTTGGTGCTCTCGCCATCGTTCATCCTGCTCGACGAGCCTTTCTCCGGCATCGATCCCCTGGCGGTCGCCGACATCCAGCGGATCATCCAGCAGCTCCGGCAGAAAGGGATCGGCATCCTGATCACCGACCACAACGTCATCGAGACGCTGCGCATCACCGATCGCGCCTACATCATCGCGGCCGGCGAGATTTTCCGGAAGGGGGCGCCCGACGAGCTGGCCTCCGACGCCAAGGTGCGGGAAGTCTACCTGGGCGACAATTTCCGGCTGAACTGAGGAAGGATCATGGCGCTGGAACAAAAGCTCAACATGCGGCTGGCCACGCGGCTGGTCATGACGCCTTCCCTGCAGCAGGCGATCAAGCTCCTGCAGATGTCGAAGCTGGAGCTGGTCGAGGAGATCAACCAGGAGCTCACCGCGAACCCCGTCCTGGAGGAGGGGCAGGAGCCGCGCGAAGGGGAGGCGCCCGAGCCGGAGGTGCGCACCGACGAGCCGGCCGCCGCGGCGGACGCCAAGCCGGCCGAAGGGCAGGACTCGTTCCAGGAGATCGACTATCAGTCCTACTTCCAGGACTACCTGGACGCCGGCTACCAGCCGCGCGCCCCCTCCGAGGAGATCGAGGCGCCGCCGCTCGAGAACATCCTGACCCGGCCGCAGAGCCTGTCCGATCACCTGCTGTGGCAGGCGGCGATGAACCTCGCCGACGGCAAGGACCAGGAGATCGGCCGCGCCATCATCGGCAACCTTGACGAGGATGGCTACCTGAAGGCCACGGTCGAGGAGATCCAGTCGATGGTCGGGTGCGACGCCGCCGACATCGAGCGGGTCCTGGCGCAGGTCCAGGAGTTCGATCCCACGGGCGTGGCGGCGCGCGATCTGCGCGAGTGCCTGCTGATCCAGATACGGGCGCTGGACATGGAGGAGACCCCGCAGGAGACGATCGTGCGGGACCACATGGATCTGCTGCAGGGGCGCCGCATCAAGGAGCTGGCGCAGGCGCTGGGCTGCTCGCAGGAGGAGATCCACCGGCACCTGGAGATCTTCCGCCAGCTCGATCCGAAGCCCGGCAAGAAGTACAACGCCCACCGGTCGAACTACGTGGTGCCCGACGTCTACGTGGTCAAGGTCGACGGCGAGTACACCATCGTGCTCAACGAGGAGGGGCTGCCGCGCCTGCGGGTCAGCTCCTTCTACCGGCGCATGGTGGACCGCGGCAACACCACCGTCAGCCGCGAGGCCCGCGATTACGTGCGCGAGAAGCTGAGCTCCGCCCTGCGGCTGATCAAGAGCCTGGAGGAGCGCCAGCGCACCATCTACAAGGTCGCCCGCAGCATCGTGAACTTCCAGCGGCGGTTCCTGGACATGGGGTTCGAGCACCTGCGGCCCCTGGTCCTCAAGGACGTCGCCGACGACATCCAGATGCACGAATCCACCGTCAGCCGAGTGGTCAACAACAAGTACATGCACACGCCCCGCGGTCTCTTCGAAATGCGCTTCTTCTTCCATTCCGGCATCGCCTCCGTGCAGGGCGAGGACGTCTCGTCGCTTGCCGTCAAGGAGAGGATCAAGAAGCTCGTCGCCGAGGAAAGCCCCGGCCGGCCGCTTTCCGATTCGGCCCTGGCCAAGGCATTGGGCGACGAAGGTCTCCAGATTGCGCGACGCACGGTCGCCAAGTACCGGGAGGAGCTGCGCATTCCGTCCTCGAACGAGCGCCGGC